>JANNNF010000529.1:0-6003 GCA_031398405.1 Rhodobacterales bacterium
GGGACCGGGATATCCAGCACGGTCACCGCGAGCCCCCCGCCGACTGCCGCATCAAGGGCCGTGGCAAAATCGGTGGGATCGTCGCCGGGCACACGGTTGATGACCAGCGCCGCATTCGCCCCATGGTGGCGGGCGTGGTACATCAGACCTTCCGCCACTTGGGCCGCAGATTCCTCGACCCGGGCGATCAGCATCACATTGCGCCCCGCAAAGCCCAACGTCTGCGGCGGCCCCACGTCCAGCACCACCGCCCCGCCACCAGCAAGGCTCAACCTGAACGGCCCCCCGCGGCCCGGTGTCACCAGCATCAACCCGCCAGACACCTCTCGCGCTTCTTCAAACCCTGCGGGCAGGATCGCGGCAGCAGCGGTGCCAACACCCAGAAACAATCGCACCCGGCCATCGCTGCAGGCCACCCCGCCAAGGTAATTACCCAATCCCGGCAGGTCCAGCGCCTGCGCAGGCAGGGTCAGGTGACGGAAGGGGAAGGTGTCGGATTTCGCCATGCGTGCTGCCCTTTGCGGGCAGTCTGCTGCCACCCTTTGCACATTCAGTGCTAGCACAGGTCGTCCCAGATGGCCAAGCGCTGCGGGGCGGGCAGAACCCGACTGTTGCATCGCGGAATCGCGGCGCAAAAAACGCAAAGCACCCCCTTTCGCGGATTATATCTTGCACCATACTCTGATATGCACAGACCCTTGGACCAAACCGAGGGCGAACGGACAGGACAGCCTAGAATGAGCCCCGAATATCAGATTGCCGCCCTTTGGATCGGGGGGCCGCTCAGCTTTCTGGAACAGCTGTGCCTCGTGTCCTTTGTACATCAGGGCCACCACACGGTGCTTTACACTTATGAAGATGTGCCCAACGTGCCCTCGGGTGTACAAGTGGCCGACGCCAACGATATTTTGCCGCTGACGGGATTTCTGAAACATGAACGCACCGGCAGCCCGGCCTTGCATTCTGACCTCTTCCGCTATCACATGCTGGCAAAACTGGACCGCACGATCTGGGCCGATACCGATGCCTATTGCGTCAAGCCTTTCACCACGCCGAATGGGCATTTTTACGGGTGGGAATCGAAAAAGCACGTCAATGGTGGAGTGTTGGGCTTTCCGAAAGACAGTGAGACGCTGGCCGCGCTGCTGGACTTCACCTCTGACGCCTTTGCCATTCCGACATGGTATGATGATGCCTACACACAGGAACTGCACGACCGCGCGGCGGCCGCTGACCCGATCCATGCCAGCGAGCAGCCATGGGGGGTCTGGGGGCCACACGCGATCACTCATTTCCTGCACCAGACCGGCGAGGTGAAATACGCGCTGCCGACGGTGGGCCTGTATCCGTTTCCCTACAAGGAACGGCGGCTGATGTTGCGACCCGCGTTCGATGCGTCAGAGTATGTGAAGGATGAAACCTTCTCGATCCACTTCTACGGCCGCCGGATGCGCCGCCGGATCGTCAGCAACGAGCCCGGCGCCATCCCGCGGCCCCGTGGCCTGATCGGGCAGTTGCTGAAGAAACACGGGATTGATCCGCGCCTTGCGCCGATTCCATTAAAACTGGGCGATCCAGGGTTTTGCGCGGATGACGACACCGACGATTGATTGCGTATCGGGTAAGGGGCGGTTGTCAGGATGGGCGACAAGCGCCCATCCTACGTAGGATGGGCAATTTGCCCATCTTCCCTTAAAAGAACGCCTGCAACCCGGTAATTGCCCGCCCCAGGATCAGAGCATGGACATCATGTGTGCCTTCATAGGTGTTCACCGTTTCCAGGTTCACCATGTGTCGCATGATCTGGTAATCTTCCTGAATCCCGTTGCCACCGTGCATATCCCGCGACAACCGCGCGGCATCCAGTGCCTTGCCGCAGTTGTTGCGCTTGATGATCGAAATCATCTCGGGCGCTGCATTGGCCTCGTCCATCAACCGTCCCACGCGCAAAGACGCCTGCAAGCCCAGTGAAATCTCGGTCATCATGTTGGCCAGTTTCAACTGAAACAACTGCGTCTGGGCGAGGGGTTTACCAAACTGCTTGCGATCCAGCCCGTACTGCCGCGCCGCGTGCAAGCAAAACTCTGCCGCCCCCATCACGCCCCAGGAAATGCCATAGCGCGCCCGGTTCAGACAGCCAAACGGACCCTTCAGCCCCTCAACGTTCGGCAGCAAGGCGTCCTCACCAACCTCAACATCCGCCATCACGATTTCACCCGTGATGCTGGCGCGCAGCGACAGCTTGCCGCCCACTTTCGGCGCAGTCAGCCCCTTCATGCCGCGTTCCAGCACAAAGCCCTTGATCTTGCCGCCATGTGCCTCAGACTTTGCCCAGACCACAAACACATCCGCAATCGGCGCGTTGGAGATCCACATCTTTGCGCCGTTCAGGACGTAGCCATTGGCAGTTTTCTTGGCGGTCGTTTTCATGCCCGACGGATCAGACCCCGCATCCGGTTCGGTCAGCCCGAAACAGCCGATCCATTCACCGCTCGCCAGTTTCGGCAAGTACTTGTGCCGCTGCGCCTCGGTTCCATACGCATAGATCGGGTACATCACCAAGGATGACTGCACCGACATCATGGAACGATAGCCCGAATCCACCCGCTCCACTTCGCGCGCGACCAGACCGTAAGCCACATAAGACGCGCCAAGCCCACCGTATTCCTCGGGGATGGTCAGGCCAAGCAGGCCCATCTCGCCCATTTCGCGGAAAATCGCAGGGTCGGTGGATTCCTCGCGGTAGGCGGCAATGACGCGCGGTTGCAGCTTTTCCTGCGCATAAGACCGCGCGCCATCGCGCAACATACGTTCTTCCTCGGTCAACTGGTCTTCCATGCGGAAGGGGTCCTCCCAGTCGAACCGCCCCAGATCGGGGGCATCCTTGGCCTTCAATGCGGCGTCTTTCATGGCAAATCTCCTGTCCGGGTTGGTGAGAGGATTGCACAAAAGACCCGCACGCGCTATCGAAAGCCATTCGCTCTCTTATGAGGAAAGCTCATAATGCTGCCCCGCCGGTATTTGCCCTCCATCCCCGCACTGCTGGCGTTGGAGGCTGTGGCACGGCTTGGCACCGCCTCGGCCGCGGCGCAAGAGCTTTCCCTGACCCAAGGCGCCATCAGTCGCCAGTTGCAGGTGCTGGAGTTGCAGTTGGGTGTTGCGCTGATTGTGCGCGAACGCCAGCGCCTGACCCTGACGCCCGCCGCAGTGGATTATGTCGAGGATGTACGCAAAGCGTTGCAAACACTGGCCTCCGCCTCGCTGACCCTGCGCGCCAACCCCAAGGGCGGCACTCTGAACCTTGCCATTCTGCCCGCCTTCGGGATGCACTGGCTGACGCCGCGCCTGACCCGCTTTACCGCCCTGCACCCCGAGGTCACACTGAACCTGTCCACCCGGCTGAAACCCTTCGATTTCGCCGACAGCCGCTTTGATGCGGCCATTCACTATGGGCGGCAGGAATGGCCGGGCACAAGCGCCCTGAAACTCATGGATGAGGCTGTGCTGGCCGTTGCGGCCCCCGCATTCCTGAATGCGCCGCTGACCGAGGCCGCAGACATCCTGACCCACCCCTTGCTGCATTTGGAAAGCCGCACAGGGGATTGGGGCCGTTGGCTGGCCCATCATGGCAGCCCGAACCAACGCCCCCCCGGCATGCTGTTCGACCAGTTTGCCACCCTGACCCAAGCCGCGATCCACGGCCTTGGTCTTGCGTTGATCCCGCTGTTCCTGATCGAGGCTGACCTTGCCGCAGGTCGGCTGACCCCGATTTTTGGCCCCCCCGTGCCCGCCCTTGGCAGCTATTCGCTGGTCTGGCCCAAGGATCGCCCCCTGCGTGCGCCCCTGGCGTCGTTCCGCGACTGGCTGGCCACGGAAGTTGCATGATGCCTTGGTCGCATGCCGCCCCATCGCCGCTTGACCCCGCCGCCCGCCCCGGTCAGCATTGTACCAGAGGCAGGAGCATGACGTGACCCCTATTCCCCCCAGCATCACCGGCGTTGAAACTCTTCTTGCGGATCAGGGCTATGTCGCCTCGCGCGCGTTGGCGACCGTGGTGTTTCTGGCCTTGCGCCTGGGTCGCCCGCTGTTTCTGGAAGGCGAGGCTGGGGTTGGCAAAACCGAAATCGCAAAGGCCATCGCCACGGCCCTTGGCCGCCGCCTGATCCGGTTGCAATGCTATGAAGGTCTGGACGCCTCTTCTGCCGTGGCCGAATGGAACTTCGCCGCCCAGATGATCGCCATCCGCACCGCCGAGGCCACAGGCAGCGCGGATGCGATGACGCTGAAATCGAACCTGTTCTCCGAAGAATATCTGATCGAACGCCCCCTGCTGGCCGCCATGCGCCCGCAACCCGGCGGTGCACCTGTGCTGCTGATTGACGAGCTGGACCGTACGGATGAACCTTTCGAGGCTTTCCTCTTGGAGGCTCTCTCCGATTTCCAGGTCACCATCCCTGAACTTGGTACGATCAAGGCCCCCGAGCCCCCCATTGTGATCCTGACCTCAAACCGCACGCGCGAGGTGCATGACGCGCTGAAACGCCGCTGCCTCTATCATTGGGTCGATTACCCCGACTTCGCCCGAGAGTTGCAGATCCTGAACGCCCGCGCACCCGAAGCGCAAGAAACCCTCAGCCGCGAAGTGGTGGCTTTTGTCCAACGTCTGCGCCGTGAAGACCTGTTCAAGAAACCCGGGGTGGCCGAGACCATCGACTGGGCAAAATGCCTGCTCGCCCTCGACGCGATCAGCCTTTCACCGGAAGTGATCGCTGATACCTTGGGGGCCATCCTGAAATACCAGGACGATATTCAGAAAATCCAAGGCTCTGACGCCAAACGCCTGCTCGATGAAGTCCGCAAAGAACTGGCCCCAGCCTAAGCCCATTTTCTGTCCAGAAATATCCCACGGGGGTCCGGGGGTGTGAAACCCCCGGCGCGTGCAAGAATGACAACCTACTCAGAACTCACCCTCCCCGATGACGGCAAACTCAGCCATAACATCACCCATTTCGCCCGCGCCTTGCGCAAGGCTGGCTTGCCCATCGGCCCCGGCCGGGTGATTGATGCCATCCGCGCGGTCGAGGCTGCGGGGTTTACCGAACGCACCGATTTCTATTTTACCCTGCAAGCCTGCTTTATTTCGCGTCCCGAACACCGCGCAACCTTTCAACAGGTGTTCCGTCTGTTCTGGCGCGACCCGCGATTTCTGGATCATATGATGTCGCTGCTGCTGCCTTCGGTGCGCGGCACGCATGAGGAACGCCCCGCTGACGCCGCCGAAAAACGCGCCGCTGAGGCGTTGCTGGACGGGCAGATGCCGGATCTGCCCCCGCCACCCGAGACGCCGCCTTCCGAAAAGGATCTGATAGAGATCGACGCCACCGCCACGATGAGCCATCAGGAGCGGCTGAAAACCCTCGACTTTGAACAGATGTCGGTGGCCGAGGTGGCCGAGGCCAAGCGGATGCTGGCAAAACTGTCGCTGCCTGTGCAGCCCTTGGTCACGCGCCGCAGCCAACCCGCGGGTTACGGCCCGCTGATTGACCTGCGGCGGACAATGCGCGCCAGCCTGAAACAAGGGGGCGAGATCACGGCCCTTGCCCGCGCCAAAGCCAAAACCCGCTGGCCCAATCTGGTGGTGCTGTGCGATATTTCCGGCTCGATGTCCGACTATTCCCGCATGGTGTTGCACTTTGTTCATGCAGTGGCCAACCAGCGCGGCCAAGGTTGGGCCAAGGTGCATGCTTTTACCTTTGGCACCCGCCTGACCAACATCACGCGCCACCTGAAACAGCGTGATGTGGACGCTGCCTTGCGGGCCGCAGGGGCCGAGGCGCAGGATTGGTCGGGCGGCACCCGCATCGGGGCCTGCCTTGCCGATTTCAACCGCGACTGGTCGCGCCGGGTTCTGGGGCAGGGGGCGGTGATCTTGCTGATCACAGATGGTTTGGACCGTGACGATGCGGGCGCGCTTGGCCATCAGATGCAGCGCCTGCATCTATC
>JANNNF010000045.1:0-2363 GCA_031398405.1 Rhodobacterales bacterium
GCGCGAGTTCTTGTCCGCCCCGGGCAGCGGGATCGAGCGGAACAGAGCCTGGGTGTAGGGATGTCGCATCTTGTCAAACACTTGCACCACATTGCCGGTCTCCACCGCCTCGCCGGAATACATCACGCACAGCCGGTCGCAGGTATCAAGGATCAGGCCAAGGTTGTGGCTGATGAACAACATCGAGGTGCCGTACTTGATGCCCAGATCCTTGACCAGATCGACAATGCCTGCCTCGACCGTCACATCAAGCGCGGTGGTCGGTTCATCGAGGATCAGCAAAGCAGGTTTGGACATCAGCGCCATCGCGATGACGATGCGCTGCTGTTGGCCACCCGACAACTGGTGCGGATAGGCGTTGATGATGCGGTCAGGGTCGGGCAGGCGCACGTCGGCCACGATCTGGCGCGCAAGCTTCCACGCCTCGTCGCGGCCCATGCCGTCATGGATCATCGGCACTTCGGCCAGTTGCGCCCCGATTTTCATCGCAGGGTTCAAGGACGCCATCGGTTCTTGATAGATCATCGCGATTTCCGAGCCGCGGATCTTGCGCAACTCGTCGTCGCCCATGTTGGTCAGATCGCGGCCCTTGAATTTGATCGACCCGCCAACAATCCGGCCGTTCTTGCCAAGATCCCGCATCACCGCCAGTGCCACAGTGGATTTGCCGCAGCCGGACTCGCCAACCAGCCCCATCGCCTCGCCTGGCATCACGGTGCAGGAAAAATCCATCACGGCGGGAATTTCGCGCAAACGCGTGAAAAAGCTGATCGAGAGGTTCTCGATTTCGAGGATGGGTTTGCTGGGGTCCCAGTCTGACATGGCAGGCCTCGCGTTGGTGGAGAGGTTGGGAACCGGGGGCCAGCCCCCGGACCCCCGGGATATTTAGAGACAGAAAATGCAGGCAGGACGGCGCATCAATCCCGCAGGCTTTCTTCACGCAAGCCGTCAGCCAGAAGGTTCAGGCCGAGGACAAGGCTCATCAGGGCAAGGGCGGGGACCACGGCGGGGTGCAGGTAGACCGACAGCAGTTTGCGGCCGTCGTCGATCGTGCTGCCCCAGTCGGGGGACTCAGGAGAAACGCCTAGGCCGAAAAAGCCAAGTGTGCCGAGCAGGATGGTAGTATAGCCGATCCGCAGGCAGAAATCGACGATCAGCGGGCCACGGGCGTTTGGCAAAATCTCCCAAAGCATGATGTACCACGCAGACTCGCCGCGCGTCTGGCCGGCGGCGACGTAATCGCGCGCCTTGATATCCATCACGATGCCGCGCACGATGCGGAACACGCCCGGCGCGTTGACGAAGACCACTGAGACGAAGACGTTCAGCAGATTGGGGTCCATCTGCCAGATGCCGGTCGGGTCCATGTTGAAAGCAAGACCCGAATAGGCCCAAAGCCCGATGACCAGTGTCAGGCCGACATAGAGGTTGCGTTTGGGTGCATTGGTGTGGAAGCGCGAGTTGAACAGGGTGGTCAGAAAGATGATCGGGAACACGAAGAGCACAGCGGCCAAGACGATCGGCACCCCGGTGCTGCGGATTTCCGGTGTGACCAGCAGGTAGAACAGCAAGATCACCGGGAAGGCCAGCACAAGGTTGGCGATAAAGGAAATCACCGTATCCAGCTTGCCGCCCAGATAGCCCGCAGGCAGGCCAAGGGTGATGCCGACCATGAAAGCGAACAGGGTGGCGGCGGGGGCGATCTGTAACACGCGCCGCGCGCCCATCACCACCCGGCTGAACACATCGCGCGCCAGATGATCACCACCGAACAGGTAATAGAGGTAGGCACCGGGTTCAGGCGCTTTCAGCGGCGATCCGGGCAGGGCGTTTTTCAGCCCCGACACCTGCGCCAGCGGGTCTTGCGTGATGATCAGATCGGCAAAGATCGCCGTGAACACCCAGAACAGCACGATGCCATAGCCCAACATGCCAACTGGGCTGTCGAACAGTTTGCCATAAAGGCCCAAGCGCCGCTTGAAACGGATCGACAGGCCAAATGAGATGGCCATTGCAATCCATACCGGCAAAAACTGCCAGGCCGCGCGGGCGAAGATACCACCCCAGGAAAGTTCTTCCATGATCTGTCCTCAGGCCAGGCGGATACGGGGGTTCAGATAGACATAGCCCACATCAGAGATGAGCTGCGTGATCAGAACGACGAAGACGGCCACAACTGAACAGCCCAGCAGCAATTCGATGTCGTTGTTGCCGGCGGCTTGCACCAACGTCCAGCCAAAGCCCTTGTAGTTGAACAGGGATTCGACAATGACAACGCCGTTCAGCAGCCACGGGAATTGCAGCATGATCACTGTGAAGGGGGCGATCAGCGCGTTGCGCAGGGCGTGTTTCATCACCACCTG
>JANNNF010000088.1:0-2763 GCA_031398405.1 Rhodobacterales bacterium
CGGACCACTTTGGCCATATCAGCCACCGCCATGGTATAGCCGCCATCCACTGGCACCATCACCACGTCCATCCGTCCCAGAACCGCGAACTGATCATCGGAGGGCATGTGGTGCAGATGCCCCAGATGCCCGATACACAGACCCCCTGCCTCAAATACAAAGATCGAGTTGCCATCCCGGCGCACGCCATCATCGTAATTTGACCGCACATCGGTGGGCACATTGCGGATGAACATCTGCCCCAGATCCAACGCGTGCACAGCTGGGCCCTGTGGCCCGGCCCAGCCTTGCAGGACATGCGGAATGCGGGGGTCGGGGCGTGCGGTCCAATGGGTGCTATGCGCGTTGTTCATGGTGGCCACATCCGGCACCACGTCCCCTGCCCCGACATAGCCGGTATAATCCGTCACAGCGACCAACCCGCCATGCGTTTCAATCGCAAAGCTGGCATGGGTCAGGTATTGGATGCGGACATAATCCTGTGCCAGAGGATCGCCTATGGCGGCACGCATCACCCGCTCAGGTCCGCTTGCAAGGGACACACAATGCGACGGGACGCGGTCTTGCGCGTGGGCGGTTGCGGCAGACAAAAGCAGGCATATCATCGGCAGGCGAGTCATCAGCGGGCCTCCATCCTTGCACTGGTAACCTTAGCGCGGGATGTTGCCCTGTCAGATCAAACAAGCGAGAGCGTCAGCCCACATCAGTCCGTCCGCGTCGATCGCTGCGTAAATTTGCGTAAAGCACATGATTGCGCCACCGCCCGTTTATTTGCAGGTAGCTTTGGGCGACACCTTCGTACTTGAAGCCGCATTTTTCCAACACGCCGCGCGAGGCCGCGTTTTCGGGCAGGCAGGCAGCTTCCAACCGGCTGACATCCATGTTGGTAAAGGCGTGGTGGGTGACGGCCAGAATTGCCTCGCGCATGAACCCCTGCCGCGCATAGGCTGCGCCCATCCAATAGCCAAGTGTCCCAGCCTGGGACGGCCCGCGCCGGATGTTGTCCAAGGTCAATGCCCCCAACAGCGCCTGATCCTCACGCCGGATCAGCAACAGGGGCAGTGCGGTACCCTGCGCCTCGGCCCGGGCAGCCCAATAAACCCGGTTGGTAAAGGCACGGCGGGTCAGGTGGTCATTGGCCCACACCGGTTCCCACGGGGTCAGGAAGGCGGCACTGGCGTTGCGCAACGCCGACCATTGGTTCCAGTCGGAATGGGTCGGCAGCCGCAGGGTCATGCGTTCGGATTCGATCCTGACCTTGCGGCGCAACCCCAGCATCAGGCCGCAAGACCTTTGCGGATCTCTTCGATCCCCGGGGCATTGCCGATAGGGCCGTAGACCGCAAGCGCCGATTTCGCCCCCACCATCTGCCCCGCATAGCTGCGCACATCCGGGGTGGTCACGGCATCAATGCGGGCGACAGCCTCATCGACATCGGGCACCCGGTTGTAAATCGCCAGCAGGCGAGCATTTCGTTCGGCACGAGAGGACGGGCTTTCCAACCCCATCAGCAACCCTGCCTTCAACTGCGCCCGAGCGCGGGCAACCTCGGCCTCGGACATGTCATCCGCGGCGCGTTTCAGTTCCTGCACGGTCAGTGCCGCCAGATCGCCGATTTCCTCGGCTGAGGTGCCTGCATAGACCGTCACTTGTCCGGTATCTTCATAGGCACCCGACTGCGCGAAGATCGAATAGCACAAGCCCCGTTCCTCTCGGATTTTCTGGAACAGACGGCTGGACATGCCGCCCCCCATGGCTGTCGCGTAAACTTGCGCCGTATAGACATCTGGCGCGCGATAGCCGGGGGCCTCAAAGGACAGGGCAAAATGGACCTGCTCCAATGCCTTTTCCTCGCGCCGCTCACCGCCCTCGAAACTGGCGGGGGCCAACAGAGAGGTGCCGACAGGTTTCAGGGCACCAAAGATCTCTGTCGCCTGCGCCACGATAGCCTCATGATCGATGCCACCCGCCGCCGACAGGATCATCTGATCGGGGCCGTAATGTTCGCCGACGAATTTGAGCAGATCCTTGCGGGTAAAATGGCTGACCCGTTCCTCTGGCCCAAGTATGGTGCGGCCAAAGGGCTGGTCGGGGTAGGACACCTCTTGCAGCCAATCAAAGATGATATCGTCGGGGGTGTCGAGTGCTTGGCCAATCTCTTGCAGGATCACATGGCGTTCGGTTTCGATTTCCTTTTTGTCAAACACCGGATTCAGCACGATGTCGGAAATCACATCAAGCGCCAGTTCCACATCGGCAGACAGAACCCGCGCATAATAGGCCGTCATCTCGCGGCTGGTGTAGGCATTGATGTAGCCGCCCACATCTTCTACCGCCTCGGCAATTTGCAGGGCAGAGCGCTTTTTCGTGCCCTTGAAGGCCATATGTTCCAGAAAATGCGCAATGCCGTTTTGTTCGGCTCGTTCATGCCGCCCGCCTGCGCCCACCCAGACACCGATGGAAGCCGATTTGAAGCCTGGCATGGTTTCAGTCACAATCCGAAAGCCATTGGGCAAAGTGGCAAGGCGCAGGGTCAACGGGCGATCCTTTCACGGACAAGAGCTTGCAACGCGGCCAGGTCATTTGGCACCGGCGTCATGCGTTCGGGTTTGGCAAACAGATCACCCATACGGCTGGGCAGGTCGGGGCGGAGGCCGATGGCCGCTTGCACCGCATCGGGAAATTTGGCCGGATGGGCGGTGGCAAGGGTAATCATCGGGGTGGTACTTATGTGATCCATCGCCACTCTTACACCCACTGCTG
>JANNNF010000112.1:0-9263 GCA_031398405.1 Rhodobacterales bacterium
GTGCGGGTCAGCAGGTCCAACCGCCCGGTTGAGGATTTTGCATTGGCCACCGCCGTGATGCCCGCAGGCAGGGCCAGCCGTTCGGCCAGCGGAATCACGTAAACACAGCCCTTTTCCAGCACTGCCCCTGCCGACAAATCCACCCTGTGCATTTCAAACTCGGCAATCCGGTCGCTGACCTTCGCCCCGGCCCCCGCCAGAAACGACGCCCGCACCCGGTAGGCGACAGTCCCTAGCCGCAGGTCCAGACTGGCGGGCTGGATTTGTGCGGAGTCAATCGCGGGGCTGGCACTGATGGCCCCACCCGCGATCAAGGCGCGCAGAGCCTGCGAGGGGAGAACGCCATGTGCTGTCATCAAAACCCCCTCAGGTCGCAAAAAGAAACCGCCCGCGCAACCTTGCGGCTGGCGGGCAGGTTTACTTTGGTCGGGCCGGAGAGATTCGAACTCTCGACCTCCCGCCCCCCAGACGGACGCGCTAACCAGGCTGCGCTACGGCCCGACACAGGGGCTTCATACCCCATTTTCGGGCGGGGGCAAGCAGATAAGCGCATCTTCTGCCACACTGTTTGCAGCGTCAGGTGCGGGGGGGCGAGGTGGGGTTGGCCAGCCGGTTACGCAGCGCAGTCAGGCGCGCAAGCGCCGCGCGGGCCGGGGCCTGATGGCGCGCAAGCGCAGTGTGGGGCAGGGCGCGTAAGCGGTTGGCAAGCGGGACTGGTATCTGCTCGGCCGCATCCGGCGGGGCTGGCGATTCAACCGGCAGATCTGCGGTGCGCGTGGCCCCGGTCACCGACGTTAGCTTCAGACCCGGGCCTTTAGGCGGGGCCTCAGGGGCAGTCTCAGGGGCAGTCTCAGCGGCAGTCTCAGGGAAAGTCTCTGGGGCAGGTTCAAAGACAGGCTCAGGGTCTGGCGCATCATCGGGCGGTGTGACGTCCTCGGGCCCCGGTGCTGGGGCGTCCTCAACCTCCAAGGCAGGCTCCACTACAAAGACAGACTCTGTCGCTGCCTCACTGCGCTCTTCAATAGCCGGTTCCTGTACCATATCCGGGTCATGCGCGCCGTAAATCTCATCATCCGGCGCTGGATCGTGGTGCAGGACGGTGGACGCCGCGACAGGCTCCAGCGGGACGTCAGGTTGCGCAGGCTCGGGCTGCCGGAACGGCAGCACCACCGCAGCAACCGAGGTGTCAAGGGCGGCTTCCAAGGCGCGCGCCTGTTCCACGGCGATCTCAAGGGTTGTGCGGGGATGCACCTCTTCCATATCCAACCGCGCCAGCATCGCAGCCTCCAGCGCCTCTTCCTCGGGCGAAGGATCATCGGTCAGGCCAGCCACATGCCGCACGCCCTGTTCGCGCAAAATACGCTGGACGCCTCGGATGGTCATGCCTTCATCATGCAGCAACCGCTTTATCCCCGTCAGCAATGCCACATCGGACGGACGGTAATACCGCCGCCCGCCGGCGCGCTTTACGGGTTTGATCTGCGGAAAACGGCTTTCCCAAAACCGCAGCACATGGGCCGGGGTTTCCAGAAGCTCGGCGACCTCTGTGATGGTGCGGAAGGCATCGGCAGACTTCTCCATCCGCTCGCTCCGCCTCAGCGTTTTTTGCCAGCCGCCACGCGGTCCTTCATCAGGTGCGACGGGCGGAAGGTCAGAACACGGCGCGGGCTGATCGGCACCTCATCCCCGGTTTTCGGATTGCGTCCGACGCGGGCAGATTTGTCGCGCACCGAAAACGTCCCGAACGATGAAATTTTCACCATCTCACCCGACGCAAGTGAATCGGACATATGCAGCAACACGGCCTCGACCAAAGTGGCCGATTCGTTGCGGCTCAGCCCCACTTCGCGGAACACGGCTTCACTTAGGTCCATACGTGTCAGAGTCTTTTCGCTCATCATTTCCCCCCCGGGCTATTTTCACCAAACATGCGCGGGATGCAACTATGAGTCAACAACAACTATCTGGAACAACCATTTGGAACAATCACTTGGAACCCGACTTTAAGACAGCGTTACCAGCGCAGGACCACCGAACCCCATGCCAGACCGCCGCCAATTGCCTCGGTCACGATCAGATCGCCGCGTTTGATCTGGCCCCGCGCAACGCCAACCGACAGCGCAAGCGGAATTGATGCCGCTGAGGTATTGCCATGGTCCTGCACGGTCACAACCACGCGGTCCATGCCCACGCCCATGCGCTTGGCGGTGCCTTCGATAATGCGGATGTTGGCCTGATGTGGCACGATCCACGTCACATCATCAGCACCAAGCCCGGCTTTTGCCAAAGCCGCGTGGGCAGTTTCTGCCAGTTTTTCAACAGCATGGCGAAACACTTCTTTTCCCTGCATCCGCAAGTGCCCGGTGGTTCCGGTCGAGGTGCCGCCATCCACAAACAGCAAATCCTTGAATCGTCCATCGCTGTGCAGATCGGTTGAAAGGATGCCACGGTCACTGGAATCGCCCGCCGCCTGGGCCGCTTCCAGCACCAGGGCGCCGGCCCCGTCGCCAAACAGCACGCAGGTGGTGCGGTCAGTCCAGTCCATCAACCGGCTGAAAGTTTCCGCCCCGATCACCAGCACCCGGTTGGCTTGCCCCGACACGATCAGCGCATTGGCGGTGGTCAGCGCAAACACAAATCCCGCGCATACCGCCTGCACATCAAAGGCAAAGCCCCGCGTCATGCCAAGCCCGGCCTGAATCATGGTGGCGGCCGAGGGAAAGGTTAGATCGGCAGTCGAGGTGGCAAGGATGATCGCGTCGATGTCATCGCCCACCAGCCCCGCATCCGCCAAAGCGGCTTGCGCCGCACGCAGACCAAGGTCAGATGTCATCTGGCCTTCGGCCGCGAAATGCCGACGCTCGATACCGGACCGCGATTTGATCCATTCATCTGTGGTGTCTACCAGCGATTCGAGATCGGCGTTGGCGACAATGCGGTCAGGCAGATAATGCCCGACGCCCCTGACCGTGGCGCGTATCGTCATTCGGCTTGCCCGTCCCCTGCGCCATTTCCGGCGTCCTGCCCAGGTGCATCCTGCACACCCGTTTGCATCGATGCAACCCGTGCCGCCAGTCTTTGGTTGAACCCGGCAGCCGCGAGTTGCGAGGCAAGCCCGATGGCGGCCGACACACCCGTGGCATCCGCCGACCCATGAGATTTCACCACAGTGCCGTTCAGCCCTAGAAACACGCCACCGTTCACCCGCCGTGGATCAATTCGCTTTTGCAGCCGTTTCAAAGAGTTAAGCGCCAAGAGTGCCGCAAACTTTGACAACACACCAGCATTGAACGCCTGCCTCATGAAATCGGAAATCAGCTTGGCCGTGCCTTCGCCAGTTTTCAGCGCAATATTCCCGGTGAATCCGTCGGTCACGATCACATCAACCCGGTCAGACGGAATATCACCGCCCTCGACAAAGCCCACATAGTCATAGTCACCCGCGACTGCTGCCTCGGCCAGCTTGTCATGCGCCAGCTTCAGCTCGGCCCGGCCCTTGTGTTCTTCGGTGCCGACGTTCAGCAGACCGACACGCGGGCGGGCAAGGTTCATGCCGTTGCGGGCGTAAGACGCGCCCATGATCGCAAATTGCAGCAGATCGTCGGCTTCGGCCTTGATGTCGGCCCCCACGTCCAGCATCACGTTGAACCCACCGGGGTTGCGTGACGGCCACAGACACGCAATGGCGGGGCGGTTCACGCCCGGCAGCTTGCGCAGGCGGATCATCGACACCGCCATCAGCGCCCCGGTATTGCCGCAAGACACAGCCACCGTCGCCTCGCCGTTCTTGACCGATTCGATCGCAGACCACATCGAGGTTCCCTCGCCATGGCGCATCACCTGACTGGGCTTGTCGTTCATCGTCACCACACGCGGAGCATGGCGCACGATACAGCGCGGGACAAGGTCGGGGTGGCGGGCAATCAGGCGCGACAATTCGGCCTCATCGCCATGGACGATGAAATGCAGGTCGGAGTTTTTGGCGGCAGAATCAACAAGACCGGCAACAACGATTGCCGGTCCCTGATCGCCACCCATTGCATCAACGGAAATCACCACACGCGTGGCACTGCTGGTCGCCGTATCCGGGGATGCGTTGGCCATGTGCGCGCGTGCGTCCGAGGAGAGGCGGCTTACGCCGCGTCCTCGTCAAGATCCACATCGCGGCTGACAGCCACAACTTCGCGCGCGTCATAATGACCGCAGGCACCACACACATGGTGCGGCCGCTTGAGCTCGCCACAGTTGGAACATTCGTTGGGGTTTGCGGCAACCAAAGCATCGTGCGAACGACGCATGTTGCGGCGGGATTTGGTGGTGCGGTTCTGCGGGACAGCCATGGTCACGACCTCAGGTAGTGGGGACGTGCCCCGGAGTTTCTTGTATAATCAGGCAGTTAGGCACGTTTTCGACTGGTCCCGAACAACGCTGGTAAACCCTGAATGAGGCGCGGAACATACTCGGATTTGGTCCGGGCGCAAGCCCCATTGTGCGCATGTGCCGCACTGGCACAGCATGTGGCCATTGTCAGCCGTTTTCATCCGGATCTTCCGGGGATTTACTGGCCGCAAGCTGCGCTTTCAATCCGGCCAGACCGGCAAACGGTTTCAGGTCACTGTCGGTCAGGGGGGCATTGCCGGGGGCGGAAAATACCGCCTCCTCCAAGGCAGCCCCGGGCGCGCGCGGGTACAAAGGCAGCGCCAGTGCCAAAGCCTCCAGCGCCACGTCACCCACATCCAGCACTTCGGGCATCGGGTCCAGCGTGTCATCCATCATCTCGACCTCCTCACCCTCGGGCTCGGCGGCATCCGCACTGTAGCGGCGGTTCACCACCTCATTCAGGGTCACGGGCACCGGGGCCAACGTCACGATGCAGGCCTGCACCACACGGGCCTGCATCGTGCCGGTCAGCCGGTAATCATGGCGCCCTGACGGAGTGATCTCGCCCTCAAACTCAAAATGGTTCACCGCGATCACATCCAATGCCTTTGCCATCGCGGCCCGGGTGGCCGCATCGGGGATCAGACGAAACCGGGTGGGCTTGCGGTCCGACAGCGCGGCAGTCCGGTAAGGCAGGCTCAGCGCCAGGGCATGTGGCGCGGCGTTTGATTGCGTGTCGGCGGGCACGGGCGGCAGGGGTTTCGGCATCTTTATCACCTTTTTGGTGGGCAGGCTTAGCGGGCAGGCACAACGGGCAGGCACAACGGGCAGGCTCAGCGGGCGGGGCGCTAAAGCCACCCCTTATGGATTCGGTCCGACGTTTAATGGTCAGATCCCGGATACCGTTCCTCCATATCCTGTTCCTTGGCTTGAACAAAGGGCAGGGGTTCTGATATCCGGGCATCAGGGCAGACCTCTGCCCCAAGGGTACGAGTTTCCGATAGAAGGCTTCAAGGCGGCGTGCAAGGGTAGCATTGCGCAGGGGTTGGTGCAGCACGGGTGGGGCATGAGGGCAGGAATGACGAACACTTCACAGGCACGGGGTTTGGGTTGGCAGGCGTCGACACGTCTGCGGCGGGCCGTGCTTTGGCTGGCAGCGTCGCTGCTGGCCGTGTCAGTTGCGGCCTGTGCGCCGGTTTTTCGCAACCACGGCTATGTGCCCGTCGAGGCCGACCTCGCAGCGGTCGAGGTCGGCAAGGATACCCGCGATACCGTCGCCGAAAAGGTGGGGCGCCCCACGGCGGCGGGCCTGCTGAACGATCATGGCTGGTACTACGTGCAAAGCCGCTATCGCCACTTTGGCCCGCGTGAGCCGCAGGAGATTGAACGTCAGGTGCTGGCCATCACCTTTGATGACGGCGGCGTGGTGCGCAACATTGAACGATTCGGGCTGGAACAGGGCCGGGTGGTCAGCATCTCCAGCCGTGTGACCGAATCGAACATCAAGGGAATTGGCCTGATCCGTCAGTTGTTCAGCAACTTTGGCCGCATCGGGGCTGACACCCTAACCCAGTAAACGCTTGCCCCGGGGTGAACCGCACCCGGGGCAAACGCCGTTTCCCGGCCTCAGGCGTCCGGCTCGAACGTCATCGCCACACCGTTCATGCAATAGCGCAGGCCCGTGGGGGCCGGTCCATCCGGGAACACATGGCCCAGATGCGCCTCGCACCGATTGCAATGCACCTCGGTGCGCTTCATGAAAAAGCTGCGGTCGGTGGTCTCACCCACCAGTTCGGGGCTGATCGGCGCATAGAACGAAGGCCAGCCCGTGCCAGACTCGAACTTGGTCGCCTGATCAAACAGCGGCGCATCGCAGCACACACAGCGATAAGTACCGGGTTCCTTGGGGAAATTATCATGGCTTCCCGCCCGTTCGGTACCATGTTTGCGCGCGACCTTGTACGCCTCATCTGTCAGTTGCGCGCGCCATTCGGCGTCGGATTTTACAACCTTGTCCATTTTGTATGTCCTTGAACTTGATGGTGGTGCAGCGGCATCTTGCGCCAGCCACACCTTGCCTCCAAACTTAAGGTCGCCGCGCGCGGGCGCAAGTGGGGGGGCAGGCTGTGCAGCCGATTGTGAAGGGGCGGTATGGGGCGCGGCTGGCCACCACAGCTGCCGACGTGGCCCGTGCCCAAAGCTTGCGCCAACTGACGTTCCGCACCCGCCGGGGGCGGGAGGGCACGCCCGAGGCCGATGGTTTTGACGACGGCTGCCAGCATATGCTGATCGAAGATCAGGCGACGGGCGATCTTTTGTGCTGCTTTCGTCTGGCGCTGATGCCTGCAACGGACGTGATCCGCAGCTATGCCTCTCAGTTTTACGACTTGCACCGCTTGCAGAATTTCCCTGGCCTGCTGCTGGAACTTGGCCGCTTTTGCCTGCATCCCGACCATCCCGACCCCGATATCTTGCGTCTGGCATGGGCGGCTCTGACCCGGATTGTCGATGCGTCCGAGGTGGGGCTGCTGTTTGGCTGCTCCTCGTTTGATGGTGCCGACCCCGCCCGCCACGCACAGGCTTTGGCTTTGCTGGCGCAGGCTCATCTGGCCCCGGCGCAATGGCAACCAGGGGTCAAGGCCGCCCGCAGCCATGCCCTTGTCGCACACCCCCACGATGCCAAAGCCGCCCTGCTGGAAATGCCGCCCCTGCTGCGCACGTATCTGATGATGGGGGGCTGGGTCAGTGATCATGCCGTGCCGGACCATGATCTGGACACTCTGCATGTGTTCACCGGGGTTCAGATTGCCGCAATTCCTCCTGCCCGCGCCCGTGCTTTGCGCGCCATAGCGGGTTAAGGTTTTTCGCCGCACCTGCATGGTCAACCGTTGACGCCGCGCGCCCGCCCGCTTACCTGCGGCGCATCATGGCACGCATCCCTCTTTTACAACTTTCGCAGATTTCGCTGACCTTCGGCGGCAATCCGGTTTTTGACGGTCTCGATCTGGTGGTCCACCCCGGTGACAGGGTGGCACTGGTGGGCCGCAACGGGTCTGGCAAGTCTACCCTGATGAAGGTGATGGCAGGCCTCGTCGCCCCTGATTCTGGCACTCGCGTGGTGCCTCCGGGTGTTCAGGTCGGCTATATGGAACAAGACCCGGACTTGTCGGGCTTTGCCACCTTGGGTGATTACGCTGCCAGCGCCTTGCCCGAAGGCGAGGAATACAAGGTCGTGATGGTCGCCGAAGGGTTGAAGTTCAATCCCGAAACCCCCGTGTCCACCGCCTCAGGCGGCGAACGTCGCCGCGCGGCACTGGCCAAACTGTTGGCCGAAGCGCCCGAGTTGATGCTGCTGGACGAACCCACCAACCACCTCGACATCCAGGCCATCGAATGGCTGGAGGCCG
The DNA here is from genome assembly GCA_031398405.1 of Rhodobacterales bacterium. Lineage (GTDB taxonomy): Bacteria > Pseudomonadota > Alphaproteobacteria > Rhodobacterales > Rhodobacteraceae > JANNNF01. Next base: position 7,788 of record JANNNF010000112.1, read on the forward strand.
AACTGTCCGGCACCCGCACGGCTTTCGTGCTGATCAGCCACGACCGCGCCTTCCTGCGCGCTTTGACCAAAGCCACCCTCTGGATCGACCGTGGCGAAGTGCGCCGCCGCGAACTGGGCTTTGAGGGATTCGAGGAATGGCGTGAAACCGTCTGGGCCGAGGAAGACGAGCAGCGCCACAAGCTGGACCGCAAGATCAAGGCCGAGGCCAAATGGGCCGTTGAAGGCATCTCTGCCCGCCGCAAACGCAATCAGGGCCGGGTGCGCGCCTTGGCTGAACTGCGCGACGAACGCGGCTCGCAAATCCGCCGCCAAGGCACCGCCGCGATGGAATTCGAGGCTGGCCCGCAATCCGGCAAACGGGTGATCGAGGCACGCGGCCTGACCAAGATCTATGATGACAAGATCATCGTGCAGGGCTTTGATATCCGTGTGCTCAGGGGCGACCGGGTGGCCTTCGTCGGCCCCAATGGAGTGGGCAAAACCACCCTCTTGAAAATGCTGACCGGAGAGATCGAACCTGACGAGGGCAGCGTCAAACTCGGCACCAATCTGGATGTCGCCGTCTTCGACCAGTCCCGCGCGCAGCTCGATGCCAACGCAAGCCTCTGGGACAACCTGACCGGCGATCCGACCATGGCCGTGTCGGGGGCCTCGGACCAAGTGATGGTGCGCGGTATCCCCAAGCACGTGGTCGCCTACCTCAAGGATTTCCTGTTCGACGAACGTCAGGCCCGCGCGCCGGTCAAATCGCTGTCGGGCGGCGAAAAGGCCCGGCTGTTGCTGGCAAAGCTGATGGCGAAACCGTCCAACCTGTTGATCCTGGACGAGCCGACCAACGATCTGGACGTCGAAACCCTCGACCTTTTGCAAGATATCCTCGGCGATTATGACGGCACCGTCCTGCTGGTCAGCCACGACCGCGACTTCATCGACCGCATCGCCACGGCCACTGTGGCGATGGAAGGCCGGGGCCGCGCGACCGCCTATCCCGGTGGCTGGTCTGACTATGTGGCGCAGCGTGTGGTGTCAGGCGTGGTAGAGACGGCCGATAACTCTGCCAGATCAAAGCCTTCTGCGGTGGACCTAAGGTCAGACGCCAAACCCGCCCCCACCCTGACCTTCACCGAACGAAAGCGTCTGGACCAGTTGCCCGACCAGATCGCCAAGCTGGAGGCCGAGATCGGCAAGCTCGCAGAACTGCTCGAAGCCGAGGATATGTATACCAAAGACCCCGTCAAATTCCGCAAAGCGTCCGAGGCATTGGCCGACCGGCAAAAGCAACTCGCTGTCGCCGAAGGCGATTGGCTGGCCTTGGCCGAACGGGCCTAGTGACAAACCGGGCCCAGTGACCAAACCGGCCTAGTTACAAAAAGCCGCGCTGACATTCGTCATCAAGAACGCGCGGTCATCGCCCCCGGTGCCGCTCAGGGTGATGGTGTTGCGCGCGCCTGTCAGCCTCAGCCCGGTCTTTGAC
>JANNNF010000117.1:0-4183 GCA_031398405.1 Rhodobacterales bacterium
TTTTTACGCAATTCCTTTAACGTAGATGTGAAATTTATGACGTTGTTCGCCGTTTCGATTTTTGTTTCAGCGGCATTCTGCGCCGGAACTTGTTTTAAAGTATCGTGGTTCATTTCTTTTTCTCCTTTTGTGCTGATAAGCCGCATCGGGAAATTTGGCCGGATGGGCGGTGGCAAGGGTAATCATCGGGGTGGTACTTATGTGATCCATCGCCACTTTTACACCCACTGCTGAATGGGGGCACAGAATTTCCCCGGTGGTCGCGAAAGCATTGCGGATGGTCTGGGTCGTCTCGTCTTCCGAACAGCGGCCCGAGGCAAATGTCGCGCGCAGGGTTTCCAGTGCACCTTGGGATATGTGAAAGCCCCCCGCCTTCAGTTCTGCCATCAGCGCCGTTACCGCCGGCCCATCCTGCCCATAGGCATCAAACAGTGCGCGTTCGAAGTTAGAGCTGACCTGAATATCCATCGACGGGCTGATCGACGGTTTGACCCCATTGGTTGCATAGTCACCCGACCGCAACGCCCGGTCCAGAATGTCGTTGTGGTTGGTGGCGATCACCAGCTTTTCAATCGGCAGGCCCATCCGGCGCGCAATGTAGCCTGCAAAGATATCGCCAAAATTCCCAGTGGGCACCGTAAAGCTAACCGCCCGCGAAGGGGCACCCAAAGCAACGGCGGCATAGAAATAATAAACCACTTGGGCCAGAACCCGCGCCCAGTTGATGCTGTTCACCCCGGCCAGACGCACGCCATCACGGAAGGCGAAGTCGTTGAACATATCCTTCACCCGGGCCTGCGCATCATCAAAATCGCCCGCCATCGCCAAGGCATGCACGTTCAATTCAACCGGTGTCGTCATCTGGCGACGCTGCACATCTGACACCCTTCCGTGCGGGAACAAGATGAACAGATCAACGTTTGCAAGGCCCCGGAAAGCCTCCATCGCCGCTGACCCGGTATCGCCCGAGGTGGCCCCGACAATGGTGATCCGCTCTCCGGTTTTGGCCAAAGCGGCCTGCATCATCTGGCCGATCAACTGCATGGCAAAGTCTTTGAAGGCCAAGGTCGGGCCGTGGAACAGTTCCAGCAGGAAATGGTTCGAGGCCAGTTGCACCATCGGCGCGCGGGCGGCGTGACCAAAGTTGGCATAGGCTGCGTCAATCAACCCGCGAAACTCGTCATCGCCGAAAAACCCGCCCAGATAGGGGCGCATCACCCGAAAGGCGACCTCTTCATACGACAGACCCGCCAGTGCGGCGATATCGGCCTGCGCCATCACCGGCACAACGTCAGGCACATAGAGGCCACCGTCGCGGGCAAGGCCCGTCATCATCGCCTCGCCAAACCCCAAAACAGGGGCGGTGCCACGGGTAGAGATGTATTTCATCGTATCGGCCCTTACGCTGTCCGCGCTCTGATACGCCAGAGAAGATAGAGTGTCATCCCCAGCCATGCCGCAGCCAGCGAAAACCATGTGGCAGCGTATTGCAAATGGTCATTGCGAAACCCGGCTGTCGTGACGGGTTGCGACATGATCCCTGACCCGGTGTCGCTGCGCGCGATGATCAACAGGGGTTCGGTCTGCAACAGCGCCGCTATCCCCGCCACATCGCGGCCATACCAGATGGCGCGCGCGGCGTCATAGGGCGGTGTAGAGGATGTCACATCGTCGGGCCAGTTGAGGTTGCCGGTCACAGTGGCGTCAGTCGGAGGACGAGGCGTGGTTTTCTGATCTTCGGTCACATATCCCCGGTCCACCAGAATACGGCGGCCATCACTGGTTTCAAACGCAGCAATTACAAGAAAGCCCGGACCAGCCTCGCGGAAAGAGGTCAACACATGCGCCTCTTGCCCGGTAAAGCGCCCCTGCGCTTTCACGGCGCGGTAGCGGTCTGCAACCGGGTCTGGCACAGCGGGCAGATCAACCGGGGCTTCGGCAATCATCGCGGCGGCGCGGGCGATGATATCTTCTTTCCACTCCAGCCGGTGCAATTGCCAGATGCCAAGTGAGACAAGCACCGCAACCCCCGCAACTCCAAGCACAACCGCAATGCTATAAGACCGGACCATTCCGCCACCCCAATTCAGCCAAAGGCGCGGGCCCTGCGACCCGCGCCTTTTATATGCGTATTCTTATAGTCAGGTCACTGACCCCAAACGTAGATGGCGGCAAACAGGAACAGCCAGACCACATCCACAAAGTGCCAGTACCATGCCGCAGCCTCAAATCCGATATGACGTTCGGGGGTAAAGTGACCTTTCAACGCACGGAACAGGCAGACCGCCAGAAAGATGGTGCCGATGAACACGTGAAACCCGTGGAACCCGGTCGCCATGAAGAACGACGCACCATAGATGTTGCCGGCAAATCCGAAGGCCGCGTGACTGTATTCATAGGCCTGAAAGAAGGTGAACAGCGCGCCAAGAGCAATCGCCAAGATCAGCCCATTGACCAGATCCTTACGATTGTTTTCATGCACAAGCGCATGGTGCGCCCAAGTGGCAGCAGCCCCCGAACACAGCAGGATCAGTGTGTTGATCAGCGGCAGGTGCCATGGATCAAACGTCTCAATCCCTGCAGGGGGCCAGACGCCGTCAACTGCGGGTGACAAGGGCCCCATCGGGTACAGCGCGTGCTTGAAGAAGGTCCAGAACCATGCCGAAAAGAACATCACTTCCGACATGATGAACATGATGAAGCCGTAGCGCAGCCCAATTGCAACCACCGGCGTGTGATCGCCTGCCTGGCTTTCGGAAATCACATCCGACCACCACGCGAACATCACATACAACACCAAGGCAAGCCCGACTAACCCGACCCAGGGTGGCGAGCCGTGCATCCAGCGCACCGAGCCGTAGAGCATGACGATGCCGCCCAAAGCGCCCATAAACGGCCAGATCGACGGTGGCAAAACGTGGTAATCGTGGTTTTTGGCGTGGGCCATTTTTGTCGGTTCCCTCAAAGCTTTTGTTAGTTTACCGCGGCGGGCGTTGCCGGAGCAAGGGCTGCCTGTTCTTCCGGCAAGGCCGTTTCGTAGAAAGTGTAGGAAAGCGTGATTTCCTTGATGAATTTGCCCTCGGGCGAGGTCACCATCGCCGGATCAACGTAAAAACTGACCGGCATCAGCACCCGTTCCTGTGGCTGCAACACCTGTTGGACAAAGCAGAAGCAGTCGATTTTGGTGAAAAAGCCCCCTGCCTGATCTGGCGTTACGTTGTAACTCGCGGTGCCCGCCACAACACGGTCAGTGGGATTGTAGGCTTCAAAGAAGGCAAGGTTGGTCTCACCAATCCGCACTTCCATCTTGTCCACTTGCGGCTTGAACTGCCAAGGCATCCCCGCGTCAAGCGACCCATCAAAGCGGACAATCACCGTCTGATCCAGCACAACATCCGACCCGGTCGCTGACACGAGCGGGGTGCCCGCATAGCCGGTGGTCCGGCAAAACCAATTATAGAATGGCACCGCCGCGAAAGAGAGTGACGCCATCGTCACCACCATGAACGCCAGTTGCGCGGCGGTACGCCGGGGGCCTTGAAGCTGCGGCAGGATCATGGCTTTACCACCGGGGTCACGTTGGTGGCATCGGCGGGCACCATTTCTGACCGCACCTGATGATCGTATGCCTGCATGGGTTCTCCGCGGGTCACCTTGACTACGGTCAGTGCGAACACCAAGGCGACAAAGCTTACCAGGACAAGCCCGAGCCCAAGGTTTCGCCCAAACCGCCGTTTGTGCAGTTCATGTTGCGGCTGAAAGCTCATTTTACCAGCCCCCAAATCCATAAGGCCGCAAAGCCGCCTCAACCAGATAGGCACTGAAATGCAGGAACAGGTACAGCAGCGAAAAGCGGAAGAATGCCTTTTCGACCGCGTACTTATCAGCCTCTGCTGTCGCCTCGTCGCGCCGCCAGATGTTCACCGCGCCCCAGACAAACCACGCATTCAACGCAACCGTCACAGCCAAAGTAACCGGCCCGCCGATTGACGTAAGCGCGGCCCAGATAGCAACCGGGACCAGCAGCACGGTGTAGACAATAATATGCGCCCGCGTCGATTTACGGCCATGCGTCACTGTCAGCATCGGCACGCCAGCCTTGTGGTAATCTTCCTTCATGAACAACGCCAAGGCCCAGAAATGTGGCGGTGTCCACATGAAGATCAGCGCAAACATCAACACG
>JANNNF010000176.1:0-3022 GCA_031398405.1 Rhodobacterales bacterium
GTGGCATGCAGCGTCAGCGCCAACCCCCGCCTGTCAGCCGCAGATTCGACCGCAGCGACCAGCGTGGAAAAGAATGGAGAGGCAATGTCAGGGATCACAAGCCCGACAGTGTCAGATCGCCCAAGGCTAAGGCGGCGGGCATGGGTATTTGGTTTGTAATCCAACACCTTGATGGCCCCGTGAATGGCGGTGCGGGTGCGTTCTGGCAAATCAAGCGAACCATTCAGAAAGCGCGACACAGTGGTGACAGAAACCCCCGCCGTTCGCGCCACATCCTTAAGATTCGCAACAGCCATTGGGCCAACCTGACAGGTAAATCGGTTTAGTAAACCGCTTCACAATGACAGATCATGTATCGATTCGAGTCAATTGGTAATTACAGCGTGTGAAGTTCGGCACCCACTTCAGACCGCGTTATTGATGAACCAATGTGCCGGATGACCATTTTTTACCCGGTATTGCTGTTGTGTTGTCCCACAGTAAAATCGTGAAATCTGGCGTAGTCCGCTGCCCGCCTAATTTCCTGCAATCGCTCATTTGGTCTTTATATTCGGTTCAAATGGCACTATAGTCAACTTGTACTTTAGGATGCTCCTATGGAAAGCGTGGCTCGCAACCGCACAGCGGATGATGTCAAACCTGTCGCGCTTAAGGCGTTTGGTGGGATCATGGCCAACTGGTCCATTCCCATTGCCGAAGCGGCGGCTCTTGCCGACATGTCTGTGTCTACTTGGAAACGCGCCAAGAAACCTGGCTATACGGGCGAATTGACCCATGATCAGATGCTGCGGCTGAGCGCGGTTGTTGGTATCTACAAATCGCTTGAACTGTACTTTACCGAGCCACTCTCTCGCCGCTGGATCACCCTGCCCAACACCGGCCCGCTGTTTGGCGGGTCCACCCCACTTGCCACCCTGATCGACGGAGGCTTGCCACAATTCTTGCAGGTCAGGGCGTACCTTGATGCCTTGCGGGGCGGCGCGTGAAGATTACGCCGATCAGCGACCGTTGTCTCGTCCGCCTGATATCGGCCACCCATCACAAACCCCCTGCCTTGCGCGGATTGGTGGATACAGATGTTGAGGCCGAAATTCTGGCGGAATTTGAAGGGCTGACCAATGGTCGCCTGATCGCCGAACGGGGCCGCAATCTGCAAATCGACCGTCGGGAACTGGCCTTCGCGCGCCGGGCAAATGATCTGAAGGTGTACGGCATCAGTCATGTAAACGCGGCTTTCACCTACACGCGGGCGACGGGGAATCGCTTCAACGATGGCAGCCGGGGGTCGTGGTATTGCAGTTGGCATGTGCTGACATCGGTGGCCGAGGTCGGTTTCCACCGGACGCGGGAACTGGGGTATATCGGCACCTATCAAGACAAGGCCCGCTATGTGGAATTGCTCGCCGATTTCATTGGTGATTTCCCTGACCTGTGTGATGACCCCACCCATCTGGCGCTAAATCCTGACCCCGCCTCCGGTTATCCAGAAGGGCAATCGCTTGCCCTCAACTTGCAACGGGCCGGGCATCGCGGGCTGATCTATCCCTCTGCCCGGCATGCGGGCGGGCGCTGTCTGGTGGCCTTTGACCCCGCCGCCGTGCAGAACGTGCGCCCGGGGGCGACGTGGGATCTGGTCTGGAACGGGAGTGCAGACTACACGGTTGTGGCCGTCTGACCCTTAATGCGCCAGCAGGCGTGAGGTGAAATCGCGGGTCCGCGTCTGGTTGGGGGCGTGGAAGATCTGGTCCGGAGGGCCAACTTCAACCACGCGGCCTGCGTCCATCATAACGACGCGGGACGACACTTCGCGCACAAATCCCATCTCATGGCTGACGATCAGCATGGTCATGCCATCGCGGGCAAGGGTTCGGATTGTATCCAGCACCTCGCCCACCAATTCTGGGTCCAGCGCCGATGTCACCTCATCCAGCAGCAGCAGTTTGGGTTTCAACGCCAAGGCCCGCGCAATGGCCACCCGCTGTTGCTGCCCACCGGACAATTCATCGGGGTAGGCGTTCAGCTTGTGACCCAGGCCGACCTTTTCCAGCAAAGACCGCGCGTTGGCCTCTACCTCGGCCCGTGGCCATTTCTTGATCTTCAGGGGGGCAATGGTGACGTTGCCCATCACAGTCATATTCTGGAACAGGTTATATTGCTGAAACACAATTGCCATCGAATCTCGCGCCTGTTTCAGGCTGGCAGTAGATCGGTAATCCAGCGGTTGCCCCGCCAGCGTGACCACACCCCCCGTGGGCCGCGTCACCCCGACCAACGTGCGCAGCAAGGTACTTTTGCCCGACCCGGATGGCCCGATCAGGCTGACCACTTCGGACTGTTCGACCGACAGAGAGATGTCATGCAGCACCTGTACCGCGCCATAGTTGGCATTGAGATTATCAATGGCGAGATGTGGCAAGACGTTTCTCCAGATAGCGGCCCAGGCGGGTCAGCGGATAGGACAGGATGAAATAGGCAAGCAGGATGGTGCCGAAGGTTAACGTGGCAGAAAAGCCGCGGTTCGACAGCACCTTGCCGGTAAAGGTCAGTTCGACCACGCCCACTTGGCTGGCGAGGGCCGTGTCTTTGATGAACATCACCATAAAGGCAAAAGCGGGTGGCAAGATCACTTTCCACGCCTGCGGGGCCACCACCATGCGGATGGTCTGCATCCGGGTGAAGTTCATCACTTCGGCGGCCTCGATCTGTTGGCGCGGCACGGATTCGAAACCGGAGCGGATGATTTCGGCCAGGAACGCGGTGGATACGATGCAGACGCCGACAAGGGCGATGGTGAACAAAGATGCAGTCGGCGCGACCACCTGAATCGCGAACAGCACGAGGAACAGGATCACAAGGAACGGCACCCGGCGGAACACCTCAATATAGGCAATCGCGGTCAAACGTGCAGGGGCGAGCCACGGGCTGCGGGTCTGACGGATGCAGACCAGCACAAAGCCGATGGTGAAGCCTATCACGCAACCGGCAACTGAAAGAAGCAGGGTACGGCCAGCAGCGGCGGCAA
>JANNNF010000514.1:0-2861 GCA_031398405.1 Rhodobacterales bacterium
CGGCCCTTGGGCCTGCTGCTGGAAGACCACCCCTACCGCGTCCTGACCGCGGATGTGGTGCTGGCAGGGGGGGTGCGGATGGGCGAGGTCTTGCTGGCCCTTCCCGCCGAAGGCCGGGGCCGCAGGCCAGACCGCAAGCCCGGCGCGCTGGACCATGCGGCGATTGCGGGGCCAATGTTTTCTGCCGCGTTGTCCGAGGTGGTGATGGGTGTTGATGCGGCGTTGCAGGCGGTGATCTGCCGGCTGCAGATGCCGCTGCACGCGGTGATGGGTCTGGCTGTGGGTGATGTGCTGCCGTTGGCGCAATCCACGCTGGATGAGGTCACGCTGGAAGGGGCTGACGGCCGCGCCGTGGGGCTGGGCCGTCTGGGGCAAAGCCGTGGCCTGCGCGCCCTGCGACTGATGGATGCGCCGGATACTGCCGCCCGCTCCAAGGTACCGCAACTGGCAGCGGCAACGGGTTAGGCGGGCATCAAGGCCTACCGTGGGCCGGGCCAGCCACGGACCGACTTGCTCATACTCTGCAAGTCAGCCTTTGGCTGCCAGTGCCGCGATCTGCGGACGCAGGTGGTCTAGCTGATAGCCATAGCGAGCGGGGATGCCGACCAGATCATCCGCGCTCATCTGCCCCGCATGCGCCAGTGCCCAGACCACCGAACAGCGGTTACCGGACGCGCAATAGGCGAAGACCGGGCCATCGGCTGCGGCTATCGCAGCCTGTTGGGTGGTCACATTGTCCATCGTCATCGCGCCGCTGATCACCGGGTTGACCACGAAGGTGAACCCCATCGCCTCTGCTGCTGCCTGCATGGCATCGGAATGAAGGGCCGCAGGAATTTCGTCATCGGGGCGGTTGTTGATGATGGTGGTATAGCCAGCCGCCTTGATCGCGGCCAGATCGTCTTGGGTGATCTGCGGGGATACGGCATAGGTCGGGGTCAGGGCGCGGATATCCATGGCTGTTCCTTTATTGCGGCGAAAACGGCCTTTGCGCAGGCCGGTTGACAGCAGCATACCCATCAGCATCGCCAATAGAAAGACCACGCCCCCTATGCCGCCAAAGCTGATCAAGGCAAGCGCCGGGCCGGGGCACAGTGCCACCAGCCCCCAGCACACCCCGAACAACCCCGATCCCCAGATCAGCCCGGGGTCAAAACGCACCGGGGCAGGGGTCGGGATCTTATCACCCAATAAAGACACGCTCCGCGCATCCGCCAACCACCAGACCAAGATCATCGGCAGCACCGCGCCGCCCAGCACAAAGGCCAGTGTCGCGTCCCACGCGACCGAGATTTCCAGAAACCCCTGCACCTTGCGGGTGTCCGCCATGCCCGACAGCAACAACCCTGCGCCAAACACCTCGCCTGCAGCAAAGGCCGACACCCCCCGCTTCAACCTATTACTCAATGCAGCACGAACACCGTCACCATCCCGGCAGCCAGATAGATCAGCGTCGCCACACCCCCCCGCACCGATCCGCGCGAGAGGCCGCGGACCCCGTGCCCAGACGTGCGCCATTGGCCAGCCGTGTGCCCAGCCCCACCAGCACGCCTGCGAACGGCACCAGCCACAGGTTGCCCGATACCCCGGTCGATACCCCGGTCCGATACCCCGGTCTGCGCGCCCTCCCAAAGGGCCAACAGCGCAGGCACCAAAACCAGCCCAGCCACGAAGGCCAGCCGTTCGGCAATGCCCGGACTGCGGTCAACCCGCCCGCCGACAATGCCTGACGCCCCCATGATCCTCCCGTTGATCAGCAGATACAGCCCTGCCGCGCCGCCGATCATCAGACCGCCGAGCAGCCCCCAAAGCCAGTCTGCCTGCATCTTAAGCCCTCAAAATCCGTTGATCGGCACTTTGAGATAGCTTGTGCCGTTCTCCTCTGCCTCGGGCATTTGCCCGGCGCGCATATTGATTTGCAAGGACGGAATGATCAGCCGGGGCATCGCCAATTGCGCATCACGTGCGCGGCGCAGGGCCGCGAAGGCGGCCTCGGTCTGGCCTGCCGCCAGATGCACATTGCCTGCAGCCTGTGCCGCGACAGTGGTTTCCCACGCAAAGTCGTCTCGCCCCGGGGCTTTATAATCATGGCAAACGAAAATGCGGGTCTGCGGTGGCAGGGCGAGTATCTTCTGCACGGACGCAAACAGCGCCTCGGGTGACCCGCCCGGAAAATCGCAGCGTGCAGTGCCATAATCGGGCATGAACAACGTGTCGCCCACAAAGGCCGCATCGCCCGCCACATAGGTCAGGCAGGCGGGCGTGTGGCCGGGGGTGTGCATCACATCCACCCGCAATGCACCGACCATCAAGCTGTCACCGTCGGCAAACAGGCGGTCAAACTGTGACCCATCACGCTGAAACACAGTGCCTTCGTTGAAGATCTTGCCAAAGGTTTCCTGCACCCCGGTGATGCCCGCCCCGATGCCGATCTGCCCGCCAAGCCTGTCTTGCAGATAGGGGGCGGCAGACAGATGGTCAGCGTGAACATGGGTTTCCAGCACCCATTCCAGTGTCAGGCCCTGCGCCTTGATGTAGGCAACAACCGCTTCAGCAGACCGCGTGTCGGTGCGCCCCGAGGCATAGTCGAAATCGAGTACGGAATCGATTACCGCACAGGCGGGCCCTTCGGGGTCGCGCAGAACGTAGGTCACGGTATTGGTGGCCTCATCGAAGAAGGCCTGAACGTGGGGGGCATCAGGCATGATCAGGCTCCATCGCACGGGAATGTCACTATAGGCCAAGTCCGCCCGGTTACAACGCAAAGGGCCTTAGACCGGCCACAACGTGCCCGGATGCTTGCCAAGTCCTGGCAAAACCTTGTTAGGTAAGGCGCAGGCAGAGCGGAGGGCGGCATGAGC
>JANNNF010000214.1:0-21388 GCA_031398405.1 Rhodobacterales bacterium
GCCAGAAGCTGAAAGCGGTAAAAGTTTGCGTTCATGTTGGTGTTGGGCAAAGCTGTGATATTCGAAGTTATTGTTGGGCTCACATGACATGAAAGACATAGAATCGTCTCGGCTACTCTTGAAGGCAGTGAAGGACTTGGAAGCTTCCCTCCATACAGCCTACGAAATTTATCCCGTTAATCCAGAGACTGACTTCATAAATGCTACAGTAAATGTAGCATTCTTTTTAAAGATAGTTTTCAAAGACTTAGTGAAACGACAAGAATCAGAAATATCTACGAGCTGGGCACTAATTACAGCAATAGCTTTGGGTGAATATGAAGTTGCCGTCCGTTTCCTAGACACCGAGATAGCCGAAATGCAGAGTGAAAATCTGGACTTGAAACAGTTGAAAGAGAGCGTTGAGGTTACGATGCGTGACTATGGTCGTTCAGATCGTTGGAACCAACTGCTGCTGCGGATTGACGAAGCGGCCTAGTCAAAACGCAATGGCGGCAATGTCCGCAAAGCAGACGCAAACCCCCTCAAGCCTCGCTCAGCGCAACCTTCATGTCCTTGACCAGATAGATCACCTCGCCGTCGGCCTCGACCCGGCCGTCGGCCACGCCCATGGTCAGGCGGCGCGATTGCACGGCTTTGGTGAAATCGACGGTATAGCGCAAAAGCTTGCGGTCGGGGCGTACCATGCCTGTCAGTTTGACCTCGCCCACGCCCAAGGCATAGCCGCGCCCCTGCCAACCGCGCCAGCCGAGGTTGAAGCCGGTCAGTTGCCACAGCCCGTCAAGGCCCAGACAGCCGGGCATGATCGGATTGCCGGGAAAGTGGCAGGCAAAGAACCACAGGTCGGGGTGAATATCAAACTCGGCCACCACATGACCTTTGCCATGCGCGCCGCCGTCTTCGGAAATCTCGGTGATCCGGTCCATCATCAGCATGGGCGGTTCGGGCAATTGCGCATTGCCGGGGCCAAACAAATCGCCACGGGCACAGGCCAGCAAAGCGTCCTTGTCGAAATATGTCGGATAGTCACCCATAAGCACCCGTCCCCTGCATGGCATGGCCTTTGCCCCGTGTAACAGAGGCAACGAAGCGGTTGCAAGGGCAGGGGGGCCGACGATCCGCAAGCCCCGTGCCGCCAACGTGGGCGTCACACGAAAATGTTTGAATGAACCGGGTGAGCAGCCTATATCCTGTTTCAGACACAGACAGGTACCTGAATGACGGTAACGACCAGAAGTGCAGATTGGCTGATGCGCGGCGGCCTGCGGCCCACCCGGCAGCGGCTGACGCTGGCGTCCTTGTTGGTGGGCGACGGGCAAGATCGCCATGTCACCGCCGAAAGCCTGTATGCGCTGTCGGCCAATGCCGGTGAGAAGGTCAGCCTTGCCACCGTCTACAACACGCTGCGTGCGTTCTGCGATGCGGGGCTGATGAACGAAGTCGTGGTGGACGGGTCGAAAAGCTATTTCGACACGAGGATGGACGATCACCCGCATTTTTATTGGGAGGACAGCCACGAGCTTACCGACGCCCCCAAGGAAGACCTTGCCATCACCGGCCTGCCTCTGGCCCCGCCCGGCACACAGATTGCGCGGGTTGATGTGGTGATCCGTCTGCGCCGGGCGTGATCTGACAGGATATGCCCGTTATTTGGGCGTGTTTGTTGAATTGTTACCCACTCACGTAGCCGAACTGCAGCTTTGCAGGCGGAACACGTATATTCTGCCTTGGCAGATGGGAACTTCGGGCGCAGGCAGGGGTTGGGCTGCGTAATTGATTATGCCCTGAAAGGTGACCCGACCCATGCTGATCCGCTTTGGCTATGACATCACCGTCACCTGTCCGGCCCCGACCCCATTGATCGGCCTGCTATCAGTGCGCGATGAACGGTTGAGCGACATGCGCACCTATGAAGCTGTCCAAACATACCCCCACGGGGCCACGCGGGTTTACCGCGACCTGTTTGGCAACACGTGCCGCCGCATGTTTGCCTATCCCGGCGATTTTCGGATGCGCAGTGACGGGGTGATCGCCGACACTGGCCTGCATGATTTGGTGGACCGCACCGCGCAAGAAACGCCCATCGACTCGTTGCCCGATGATGTGTTGTTGTATCTGCTGGGCAGCCGGTATTGCGAAACTGACCGGCTTAGCCAGTTGGCATGGGATATGTTCGGCAATGTGACACCCGGTTGGACGCGAGTGCAGGCGATCTGTGATTTCGTGAATGGCCATATCAAGTTTAATTATCAGGCCGCCCGCCATACCCGCACCGCCTATGAGGCATGGGAAGAAGGTACGGGCGTATGCCGTGACTTTGCCCATCTGGCGGTGGCCCTGATCCGCTGCATGAATATCCCCGCCCGCTACGTGAATGGTTATATCGGCGATATTGGGGTACCGGTGGTGGACCCAATGGATTTCGCGGCCTGGACCGAGGTTTTCTTGGGCGGGCGCTGGATGACGTTTGATCCGCGCAACAACAAGCCTCGGATCGGGCGGATCAAGGTGGCCCAAGGGCGCGATGCCGCGGACGTGCCGTTGATCCATTCCTTCGGACCGCATCTGCTCAAGGAATTCAAGGTCTGGTGCTATGATCTGGACAATCCGCCGGCCAACCGGCCCGCTGATGTTCTAGAACCTTTGTAACATAAAAAAACCGCCATCCGAGGGGTTGGATGGCGGTGTTGTTATTGGTTACGGTACAGAAACTTTGCACAACCAAGTGGCACTGGTGACAACGAAATGGTTTATTTCGGCACAAGGACTGCGTCGATCACATGGATCACGCCGTTCGATTGATCGACATCAGCGATCGTGATGTTGCCGATGTTCTTCGATTCAGAAAACACCTGCATCTTGTTGCCCTTGAACTTGATCGAGATCGCGTCACCCGACAGGGTTTTCAAGTTGGCATAGCCATCCTTGCCCACCATCGCGCGCAGATCGGCAATCTTGTAATCGCCCGCCACCACATGAGCGGTCAGAACCTTGGCCAGCATCGCTTTGTTTTCCGGCTTCAGCAGGGTGTCAACCGTACCTGCGGGCAGACCGGCAAACGCATCATTGACCGGGGCAAACACGGTGAACGGGCCGGGACCAGCCAGAGCATCCACCAGATCCGCCGCCTTGACCGCCGCTACCAGTGTGGTGTGAACTGGTGAATTTACGGCGTTTTCCACGATATTCTTGGCCTCAAACATATCGGCACCGCCAACCTGCGGGTTGGCTGCCAGAACAGGCGAGGCAAGCAAAGCAAGCGTCAACGCAAAGACTGTTTTCATCGTTAGGCTCCGATCATCTGGCGCGGACCCGTTCCGGCCTTGTGTCAGAGAAACGGCAAATCTGCCGCGAAAGTTTCATATGAGCCGGTGATCACGAACTGGTGATCGCTAGTAAGCAACGGTCACCACCACTGAATCTGTGTAGATGCCAACCAACGCCGTCTGGCCTGCATAGATTTTGCCATACACCGGTATTGCGCGGTTTGCCCCGGCCCCAACCCCCGACACGCCGGTGCCAGGTGTGCCGCCCCAGACCTGACTTCGCCCGGGGTCAATGAACAGACCATAGGTCAAGGCATTGATCCCATTGCGCAATTGTCGTGCAGCGGGGCCTGTTGCCCCGGGGCTGGCACCATTGTCCAAATACACCTGATAGTTGGCATTTTCGGTGCAGCGCACGTTGATGGTGGCCTGCGCCACTGGGCTTTGCGTCAACTGGCTGGGAATATTGCCGAAATCCATTGTGGTGGCGTCCACCTCGCAACTGGCCACAACCTCAGCCGAGACTGTGAAATCAGGAACGTTGACCGTCGTGCCAAGCAGAGAACAGCTTAGAACGCCGTAACTGAGCCGAATGTCAGAGGCACCGGAAAACACGGATTCATAATTGCCGGACCCCACCCCGACCGTGCCCGAGGTGATATCGCCATAGATCGGCACCGTGGCCGTGCCGCCGCCGCCCAGAACAATCGTGATCGGCACGTAAATTTCGGTAAGAGTGCCAAATGCGGATCCGTTTCCGCCTGACCGCAGTTCATAAGACAGCGCCGCGCCGTCACTTCGCCGCATGAAACGGGGCGACATTCCGCCGCCGTTGCCCGCACCAAAGCGCACGCAGACCCCCAGAATCCCGATCGAGCCGCCCGAACACGTCACCCTGACCGTCCCCGACGTGCTGTTTACTGCCCCCGCGCGCACAGTCACCTGACCAAAATTCAACCCACTGACCAAAGCCGAACAAGTTGCTGCCTGTACCGAAGCTACCGACAGCAACGCAGCGATGACGCTGGCAAAGAAAAGGGCAAATAGGCGCATCATTTGCAGACCACCGTCTTGTACTCTGTGGTGGAGGCATCGCCGCCCGGGGTTCCGGCAAAGCTGGCTTTGCAGCGCCCGGCATCTGACACAACGGTCAGTGTGTTTGTCGGGCGCACCCCTTCCAACCATGTCAGGCCATCATAGCCAACATATTGGTCAGTACGGCTGCCATTTAGGGTTACAATGGACCCGGCAGGCAATTCTGCCCCGGCGGGACCGCGCAACACGATCGTCTCAGACGGGCCGGATTGGCTCTGAAAATCAACGTAGGCCCCGGCACGGCGGGTCGGAACCACATCCTTGGCAGACACCCCGGGGGCGGTGCCTGCGGGCAGATCGTCAATGTTCAGCGACAGGCGGTTGTTGCGGTAGGCCGACAGGCCCGGCACAAGGGCGCGGCCACCGGGGCCTGTCCGCGTGACCTCGCGGTTTTGCAGGTAAACCGGCACGTCGGCAATACCAACCTCAACCAGTGCAAAGCTGTCTTGAATGGCATTGCCCATGCCAAAACCACCGCCGCTGAACACCAAGGCACCTTCTACCTCGGCGCGCAAGCGGTTGCCGCCGTTTGTGGTTTGCACCTCGGCACCCACCCGGCCCAGACGTCCGCGATATTCACCCCGCAGCGCCGCGATCGAAAGGGTTTCTTGCTGTTCAACCTGAATGCCGTAACCGTAATCGCCAACCTTGTCGCTGATCGGTCGGCTCACATAGATGCCAGCCTGATTTTTGCCATGCCCGCGCGATGCGAGCGTGGTGCGCGCCTGCGTCCGTTTGCCTAAGGCGACTGACAGGTTCAGCGACATGCGGCTATCGTCAGTGACAAAGTTATGCGACCCAAACAGGCTGATCGCCCCATTGCCGCGGTTAAGCGAGGTGCTGAACGACGCCGAGGCGATCAGATCTTCGTTCGTCACACGTTCAGACCGGATCAGCGCCAGCCCAAGCCTGCGGTCATCCTTTGTAACCGGGATCGACAACGTAAGGATATCCAGGGCCGAGGGAACTTCCAGTAGTGGGGCTGCGGTGCCAATCTGGCCCGCACCCAGATAATCAACCCCGGTCGCATAGGCGAGGTCGGCAAAGCCATCTTCCGTGCGCATCGAACTGATGCTGATGTCGACGCCGCGAATTTCGGTGCGAACGCCTGCGCGCACAAACCCGGCACCGATGCCATTATATCGGCTGGCCCCGGCGGTCAGCGATACTTCGCCCAAGGCAAAAGGCACAGCCGTCAGGCCAATGCCACCCATCACCAACCCTGATTTCGCTTCTGCATGGGCCTCTATCGTCACTGTTTTGGTCAGGCCATAGCGCAGGCTGGACGAAAATACTGCATCACCCCCGTACCCGTTGCTTTCGATACCGTACGCTTCGCGCGCATAGCCCGCTTCGATAGAGTAATCTGCAATCCCCTTTTTCAGCAGGTTCTGCGAGGTGAAGAACGACACGCGTTGGCGCCGGGTGCGGCCAAAATCATCACGGATCAGAATTTCAGCCTCTCCCGCGCCGCCATAAATCGGCACATCCTCCAGGGTAAAGGGGCCGGAATCGACGGCCGTGCTGTAGGCGCGGTTGTTGTCGATGAACACATCGACCGTGGTGGGCACCGCAGAGGTGCCCGAAAACGACAGCAGTTGATTTGTCACAAGATCGCTGCGCAGCGAAAAATCACGGCGCAATTGGACCCCGCCCAAACGGATCGGGCGGCTCCAAGGCAGGGAAGATGAAATAACGTCGCCCACGGCAAAGGTAATGGCCGCGCGCGCGGCGGTGGCTTCGAACCGGGACTCTTGCCGCACAAACCCTGCGCCATTGCCGACAAAGCTGTTGTGGTTGTAAAATCCCGACGTGCCGAGCGTACCGATGGGGGTGAAAATCCAGCCATCCAAGGCCGCAGAGGCACTATCATAGCTGCTGCCAGACGCATCACCCGTCTCGCCCGCGATGGCGTAGTTCAGAACCGCCCCGTAACTGCCCTGTGCCTTGGGCATATCGCGTTCCGGGCTGGCGGAGATCACTTTGGGCTGCAACGCGCTATCACCCGCCGTGATGAAAATTGCCTGCCCTAATTCGTCATAGCGGAAGGTTACACCATCCAGTTCGTCCAGATAAACGTTACGCCCGCTGGCGAAAGGCACGCGCATCCCGATATCAATCAATTCAGCCCGCGCCGAGGACATCCGGCCCGACCCGGACTGCACATTGAAGGCAGCCACGAGGCCCACATCGCGGTCGTTGATGAAAACCTTCAAAAACAGCGGCACATCATCGGAAAATGAATCCATGACCTCGCTTTGCACGGTCAAATCAGTCTCGGCATCTTGGGCAAGCAAGGGAAAGCTGCAAAGCAATGCCCCGGTTGCACCAAGCACTATCAGATTAAACCAAACGGGGCCTCGCATTGCGGGTCAGCTGGTAAAACACAAAGGCACGGAATGCCGCACCTGCAAACGGACAGCCTCATCTGCTTTGGGCACGCCGGGGAGGCGGTCAATCAGCACGCGGTAACATTCGCGGCCACGCACGCCGCGTTTCTTGACACGCACCACGCGCATGGTGACTTCTTCGCCTGGGCGCAGTTTTGTGGTGGGCGGGCTGACGGCAACGTCGCGCGTGGCTTTCAGCTTGTCAGGGGCGGTTCCCTCTTTCCAGGACATGACCCGGACCTGAATAACCGATGTCTCCTTGCCTGACGATTTGACAACAATGGTTGTCTGTTGCGACGGGGCCGGAACCTCCAGCTTGGTTGGAGAGATTGACAGCGTTTGAGCCATCAATTCGACTGGGGCCACGGCTACCAACAAGGCCACAGTGGTGCCAATAAGCGCTATTTTTAACATCTTGCTCTGCCTCAGTGTTATTCTTTGATAACATTAACAAGAAGCTTTGCGGAAAAGCAGCTCTTTGGCAAGAGACGCTGAGTATCAGTAGTTCAGCGTAACCACGATTGTGTCCAAATAGGTACCAGCGGTATAAGCGCCGCTTGGAATTTGGCCATAGACACTGCGCTGCACAGGCAGGGCAGCAGGGATGTTGCCGGAGAAAAATGTGCCATCAACTGCGACGGCGTTGGCGTGGCCTGCGTCTGAGAATACATTATACGGCAGAAAGCCGGTCCCGAGGTCCGTCATCCGGCGCTGTGCACCGGACAGATTGTTGCCGCCACCCATCGTCACGGTCACACCGGTTTTTGCAGCGGTGCAAAGAATAACGATGCTACCCTGCACACTTTCGTTGGTGGCAGCCGACGCACTCGGGTTGGCAAAGACCATCGCTGTGGGGGCCGTCACGGTGCAGGTATCCGTTACAATGGCGCTGACGCCAAGGCTGGCGGTGGTGGAAGCAGCAAATGCACCTTGCGAGGTTCCGCACAGCAGCAACACAGCGACAGCAGAGAGTTTCGAAATCAGCGTCATTTTTTCCATCCGTTTCAAGTGTTTCACCAAGTGAAGCCTTACGGTACTACCCATTGGCCTCTTGAACTTGTTCCGTTATGCCGGTCGAAACTGTGGAAAATATGGTGTAATCTAGGTTTCTTAATGAAACGCTAACCGTCGCCGCCCATTCCGCGCCGCCTTTAGAAGGAGTGATTTTGGGAAGTTTCAGGTAGGAATAAGTATTTTGGCGTTAAACGTTCACGATTTTTCTGATTGTCTATACCGTCGCAATTGTATTGCAACTTTGGGTCTTTGGACCTGAGCCAACATTTGAAATTGCCGTTTCTACTTTTTTCCACCGTTCGGATCATCGGCGATCCGCAATAAAAAGGGCACGGGCGCTATGGCCCGTGCCTTCTGATGTAATGTTGCAGGCTTTAGGCGATGAACAGAAAATCATCTGCGGACAGGTCGGTCAGCGGGTCAACCAACCCGGTCAGATTGAACCGGATATCAATCATGCCGTCGCCGTTGGTATCGACCTGCACTTCGCTTGCACCCGTGGCAAGCCGGGCTTCAGAGTTTCCGGCAGCGTGGAAAGCCCCTGTGCCAAGATACGCGAACGTGCCCTTCAGCAGGCCCTGGAACACCAGCAGATCGCCTTCTTCAGCCCCACCATTCAGTGTGTTGAAGTCGCTGATGTTGTCGGTGTTTCCAGATGGCGCAACAAACAGGAAGTGGTCTGCACCGTCGCCGCCAATTAAGGTGTCCGCCCCATTGCCGCCGTTCAGGGTATCGTTGCCCGCAAGGCCCGACAGCGTGTTGGCACTGGTGTTTCCGGTCAGCACGTTGCCGAGTTCGTTCCCGGTGCCGACCGCAGCCGATCCCGCAAGGGTCAGATTTTCCAAATGATTGCCGAGGGACAGGGAGAGGGTCGTGACCACCAGATCAGTGCCTTCACCGTCAAGTTCCACGACTACATCGCTAAGGGAATCGACGCGGTAGCTGTCATCGCCAATGCCACCCTGCATCAGGTCCACGCCCTCGCCGCCGTTCAACGTGTCATCGCCCAGACCACCCTCCAGCGTATCAGCACCTGCAAGCCCGCTGAGTACGTTATTTGTCGCGTTGCCGGTCAGAAGGTTTGCCGATGTGTTTCCAGTGCCGTTAATCGCAGTCCCCGTCAGTTCAAGAGCCTCGAAATTGGCTTGCAGCGCGTAGTTGGACCCGATGACAATAGTATCAAACCCGGCATTGTTGCTTTCGGTGACCGATTCTGACGATCCTGACAGAAGATAGCGGTCGTCGCCGGAGCCGCCAAGATAAGTGTCCCCACCTGCGCCACCATCCAGCGTGTCGTTCCCACCGCCGCCTGTAAGGGTGTCGGCACCGTCTGCGCCGAACAGCTGGTTCTGGTTGCTGTTGCCAACGATGGTGTTGGCGAGCGCGTTGCCCGTTGCGTCAACAGCGTCTGATCCGGTCAGGATCAACCGTTCCAACTGGGCACCAAGAGTGTAGGAAATCTCGGTCCGCACGGTGTCAGTACCGGCACCCGCGATTTCCGTCACCACATCGGCCAAGCTGTCAACGATGTAGGTGTCACCGCCAGCGCCCCCCTCCATCGCGTCCGTGCCGCCGCCACCGTCAAGTTGATCGTCGCCGACCCCACCATAAAGGCTGTCATTGCCGCCAAACCCGCGCAACAGGTTGGCAAAGCCGTTTCCGGTCAGCACGTTGTTCAGAAAATTGCCGGCACCATTCAGCGTCGTGGTGCCCAGAAGTGTCAGGTTTTCTACCCATGCTGCAAGACCGTTGACCGTGATATGCGAAAGTACGGTATCGAGCCCATCTTCCACCAATTCACCGATAGTGTCCGTGGCGCTGTCAACATAGTACGTGTCGTTGCCACTGCCGCCTGCCATCGCGTCGTTTCCGGTCTCGCCGTTCAGGGTGTCGTCGCCTAGGCCGCCAAACAGGGTGTCATTGCTGGTGCCGCCGAGCAGCAGGTTGTTGCCGGTGTTGCCCGTCAACAGGTTGGAAAGGGTGTTGCCAGTGCCTGTGACGTCACCAATCCCGGTCAGGGTCAGGTCTTCCACGTTGTCCGTCAGCGCATAGGTCAGGTCCGTTTCAACACGGTCCGTCCCGCCATTCACACCCTCGACCGCGCGGTCAGTCGCGACGTCGATGATATACACATCATCGCCCAGACCACCCGTCATGGTATCATTGCCGGTGCCGCCATTCAGCGTGTCATTGCCCGCGTTGCCAAACAGGATGTCGTTGCCGACAAGGCCGTACAATTCGTTGTTGCCGCTATTGCCGGTCAGCGTGTTGTTCACGCTACTGCCGACACCGTTGATATTGCTCGCACCCACAAGGGTTAGACATTCAACCTCGGCTGTAAGGGCAATCGAGTAGGTCAACGCAGTTTCGATGGTATCAAAACCCTCACCCGCGAGTTCGGTCACCACGTCAAGCAGCGAGTCGACCACGAATACATCGTTGCCGGTGCCGCCAACCAGACTGTCAATGCCTGCCCCGCCATCCAGCGAGTCACTGCCAACGCCGCCAAACAGCGTGTCCTCACCGTCCAGCCCGAACAAGCCGTTGGCGAACTGGTTGCCGGTCAGCAGGTTGTTGCCAACGTTACCGGTGCCAGAGGTGGCCTGAAATCCGACGATCTTCAGGTTTTCGGTAGTGTCGTTCAGGGTCCAGGTGATCGTGGTTTCCACCACATCATTGCCTTCGCCCACGAGTTCCACGATCACGTCGGTCAGGCTGTCAACCCGCAGGGTATCGTTGCCGACACCGCCGGCCAGCGTATCTGCCCCGGTGGCCCCGGTGCTGGATCCACCCAGACCAGACAGAATGTCATCGCCAACGGCACCGATCAGCATGTTGTTCAGATCGTCGCCCAGCAGGGTATCGTTGAACGACGATCCCAGCACATTTTCAAAGTCTTTTACGCTGATCAGGTCGCCCTGCGCATGGCCCCCCGACAAAATCCGGTCATGCAGGTTGACCGAAACCCCGCCGGTCGAATTGACATAAGCGATGGTATCAATCCCGCCACGGCCAAGCAGGCTGTCAGCCCCGGCCATGCCTTCCAGAATGTTGCTGCTCGCATCGCCGTAAAGCGCATCGACAAATCCCGAACCGATGAGGTTTTCCACCCCTGTGATCAGATCACCCGCCGCATCGCCAAGCGTGCTTGCAACGCCGTCCAGACGCACGATCACCCGCGACGCCGACGCAGAATAGTCTGCGACATCAATTCCGCTACCGCCCGTCAGCACGTCTGCCCCGGCCCCGCCGATCAGCACGTTGTTGCCGCCGCCTGCGATCAGGGTGTCATTGCCCACATCCCCGGACAAGGTGTCGTTGCCCGCATCCGCGATCAGGCTGTCTGCGCCCTCGCCCCCCGTCAGCTGGTTGTCGCCCGAGCCCCCATCAAGGGTGTCATTGCCTGCATCCCCTGCCAGCGTGTCATTGCCTGCGCCGCCTGTGAGGGTGTCATTGCCTGCGCCTGCGCCCACAAGGTTGTTGCCATCGCCCGCCGTGACCACGTCGTTGCCGTTGCCGCCAAAGATGGTGTCCGCGCCAGACAGCGCCGAGATGACGTCATCGCCGTCGTCGCCACCCAAATTGTTGTTGCCATCACCGCCAAACATGATGTCGTTGCCCGCAGCACCCAGAAGGCTGTCGTGGCCAACGCCGCCCATCAGGGTTTCTGCACCGTCCTTGCCGGTCAGCACATCATTAAAGCTGGTCCCGACAATCGCGTTGATGCCCGAAAGCACGTCGTCGCCGTAGCCTCCCGAGGCGATTCCGGTCGTCAGGTTCACGATGACCGCAGCGCCGGATGCCGCATAATCCACGGTATCTGCGCCGGCGCCGCCGTTCAGAGTGTCGTTGCCTAAGCCGCCGTCGATGTAATCATTGCCATCGCCGCCCTCGACCAGATCGTTACCGGAAGCACCGAACATCAGGTCATTGCCTGCGCCGCCGTGCAGCGCGTTGGCCGCCGTCGTGCCATAAAACTCGTCGTTGAACGAAGACCCGATTGCTCCCTCGATCGACACGAAGGTGTCTTCTCCTTCTCCGCCACCCGAAGCGGTGCTTAAGGCCAGATTGATGATGACCCCGCCCGTCGCGTTGACATAGCTGGCTTTGTCATTGCCGCCGCCGCCGTTGAGAATATCATTGTCCGTGCCTCCGTTCAGCGTGTCATCGCCTGAAGCTCCGTTCAGCGTATCGACCCCAGCCCCCCCGGTCAGCACGTTGTTGCCACCATTGCCCGACAGGCCGTCATTGAAACCAGATCCGGACAGGTTTTCAATCGAGGTAAAGCTGTCGCCCAAAGCATCGCCCACAGTCCCCATACCCGTGGTCAGGTTGGCGGACACTGCCGCCGCTGCTGTCGCATAGTTGGCGGTATCGGTGCCATTGCCGCCGTCCAGAACGTCAGCCCCGGCCCCGCCGGTCAGAACGTCATCTCCGTCGCCGCCGCGCAGGGTGTTCGCCCCGGTGTCGCCTGTCAGATTGTCCCCGCTGGTCGTGCCGATCACCACTTCAAACGAGGATAAGCTGTCATCACCTGCAGCGCCGCTTGCCACACCCGTTGCAAGGTTGACCGTAACCCCGCCTGCGCTTGCCGAATAATCCAGCGTGTCGATGCCATCGCCCCCGGTCAGGCTGTCATTGCCAGCCCCGCCGATGACGGTATCCGCACCCAGACCGCCAAAAATACTGTCAATGCCATTGCCGCCTAGCAGCACGTTGGCCGCACCGTCGCCGGTCAAGCTGTCGTTGCCACTGCTGCCAACCACACTCTCAATTGCTACAACCGTATCATTGCCCGCAGCCCCGGTAACCACGCCCGTAGCTAGGTTCACCGTCACAGCACCGCCAGCGCCAGAGTAATCCAGCGTGTCCGTGCCATCGCCGCCATTCAGGGTGTCATTGCCAGCGCCACCGATGAGGATATCCGCGCCAAGCCCGCCTGAAACGGTGTCATTGCCATCGCCGCCGATTAGCAGGTTCGCGCCATCATTACCGGTCAGGCTATCGTCGAACGCCGACCCCGTAAGGTTCTCAATTTCGGACAGCGTGTCCGTCCCGGCACCGTCGGTAACCTCGCCGTTGGCCAAACTGCCTGTGACCGCTGCCGCAGAACCGGAATAATCCGCCGTGTCAATCTCTGTACCGCCATTCAGAACGTCATCGCCTTCAAGGCCAAACAGTGTGTCGTTTCCCCCCAAACCATTCAGGGTGTCGTTCCCAATACCACCGGCAAGCGTTTCGCTTGCTGGACTACCATCAAAAGTCGGCATGTGTGTGTCCTCTGCTCTGTCCGAAGCCGTCTTGGCGGCGTGATTAATCTTTTATTCGGGTGCGAGGCCTATACCGCAAAGTCGGTTGAATCGGGGCCTTGATCTGCCAGCGTAGGATGGAAATAAGGCCAACCGATGCAAACGAATCACATAAGGAAACGATGTGGCGGGCATTTCGATAACTGTTTCGAAACAGACAATGACAAGGCAGGGGCGACGCGACGTCATCCACTGTGGTCTGCCACAGATTCGGTCGCATGCAGGGCAGGGGGGCGGCATCGTGATTTTGACCTTGACCCCCGTCCCGTCTGCCGCTTGATTGCCGTCTGTTTCTGCATAAACTGTATGCATCATGTCAAAAGGTGATCCCGTGTCGTTTAAGCCCTTTATTTGTGCCCTTTCCTTCAGCATTTCGGTTTGCGCGCCCGCGCTTGCCGCCCCGTGCAGCAACACAGGCGGCGACTATGAGGCGTGGAAACCGATCATGCAGAAAGAGGCCGCTGCTGCAGGGGTAGGCAAACAGGGTCTGGCCGCTTTGGCGAGCACCTCTTACTCCAAGGCTACCATCGGCGCGGATCGCAACCAGAAAAGCTTTAAATACAGCCTTGAGAAATTCCTGTCCGTGCGCGGGGCTGATACCATTGTGTCACAGGGCCGGTCGCGCAAAACCAAGAATGCCGGGCTCTACTCCGCTCTGGAACAACAATACGGCGTGCCCGCAGGCGTCCTGATTGCTATTCACGGCATGGAAACAGGCTTTGGTGGCTTCATGGGCGACACCAATGTCGTGTCCGCCATTGCCACGCTGGCCTATGATTGTCGTCGTTCAGATTTCTTCATGCCGCATCTGATCGGCGCGCTGAAACTGGTGGATCAAGGCTCAATCTCGACCAAATCGGTCGGGGCCAAGCATGGCGAATTGGGCCATACCCAATTCCTGCCCGGAAATGCGCTTAACTATGGTGTCGATGGCAATGGCGACGGTCGGGTCGATCTGAACAACCAGACCGATGCGCTGGCATCGACGGCCAATTTCCTGCGCGCCAAAGGCTGGCAGCCGGGTGCGGGCTATCAGGATGGAGAGCCAAATTTCGCCGTGATCAAGAGCTGGAATGCCGCGACAGTTTACCAGCAAGCCATCGCCCTCATGGGCAAACGCATCGACGGATAAGGTGGGGCAGGGTCGGCCGACTGCTTTCGTCACAACCTGACGCAACTTTTTGAAGCCGACCCAATTTTTCCGCTTGCAGAGCCACCATTGGTCTTCTAATCAGCACTCCGCTGGCCCGTTCGTCTATCGGTTAGGACACCAGGTTTTCAACCTGGTAAGAGGGGTTCGACTCCCCTACGGGCTGCCAACTACCACTTGTAAGAATTTGATTTTAGTAGTGTTTTTCACGTTGTCGGAAGGCGATTCAATCATTTCCCCACAAAGGAATGTGCAGTATTTGCCACATTCGCCGCTATTCCACTCATGGAAAGTTCGGTCCTTAGCGACGGTCTTTCGCCGCATGGCGGCTGCCGGTTTCCCAGATATCTTAAACCGAAGGTAGGGCTTTATTGCCGCTGTCGCGCAGCAAATGATTGCGAACGCAGGCGTCGCGCTTGTGCGGGCAATGCGATGTGATCCTTGCCGCCTGGCATGAGGCTTAGTGTTCAATCCCTCGCCCATGCAATGGAGGCAGTCAAACCGCGGAAACTCGTGGCCGCATGATTTGACAGCAACCCATGATATGGTTCTAACAAGTTTTCGAGAGGGGGGCGGTCTGCTAGTATCTTGCTATGATGGCTCAGGCGTCCCCGCATCGTGCAGATGAATGTACCGCCTAAACAATATCAACTATTCGGGATTCTATTGGTCGGAGCGAGAGGATTCGAACCTCCGACCCCCTGCTCCCGAAGCAGGTGCGCTACCAGACTGCGCTACGCTCCGACCTTGTGGGCGAGTTACTCTGTCGTTTGGGGCTTTGCAAGGGGGCAGGCGGCGGAATCGCGTGCGCGGCGACGGTCAAACATGCGCAACCACAGCCCGATGCGCGGCAGAGTGCCGGTATCCATCCTGGATCGGTTTTCCAGCACCGGGCGATTTTGCGATACTGACGGCGTGCCTTCGCGCAGCACAATGTAGATGCCTGAAGCGATGATTACCGCGGTGCCGATAGTCGTGTAATGGTCGATGCTTTCATTGAAGAACAGCCAGCCATAGACTGCCGCCCAGATGATTTGGCTGTATTGCATTGGGGCCACGATGATGGTGGGTGCCGCGCGATAGGCGGCGATTGAAAGCATCGCCCCAAGCGCGCCCAGAAAGGCGATCACCGCGGTCATGCCCAAATGTTCAACCGGCATGGGCACATAGACGAACGGCAGAGTCATCCCCATGGCAAAAAAGCTGAATACCATCGGGTAGAGCATCAGGACTACCGACCGTTCCTCTTGCCCGATCTTGCGCACGATCACCGACGACAATGCACCAGCGATAGCCGCACCAAGGGCCGCCAGATGCCCTACATCCAGCGGGGCCGACCCCGGGCGCAGCACGATGATCACCCCAATCAGCCCGACCAGAACGGCCATTCCGCGCCGGATGCCCACCTTTTCACCCAGCATCGGAATCGACATCACGGTGATCAGCAGCGGCATGGCAAACAAAATGGCATAGCATTGCGCCAACGGTAGTTTCGAGAAAGCAAAGAACCCCATTACCCCGGTCGCTGTTGCCGACACCGACCGCAGCATGGACCACCATGGATGCCGTGGGATCAGGGTACCATCGGTGCGGTCCGACAGCAGCAAGACCGTAATCAGCGGAAAGCCCATCACGCCTGAAAAGAAGATGATCTGAAATGACGAATAGGTCTCGCCAAGTACTTTCACGACAACGTCATGCGTCGCGTAAAAGCCAAAGGCCGCCAGCGCCAGAAGCGCGCCGCGAAGGTTGGGGGTCATGTGATTTTGGTCCGGCGAAGGGGCGGGGGGCCCGTGTTTTACGCCCCCTTGTCGCGCCAAACAAATCCGGGCACAAGGGTCGGGGCACCCTTAGGTGCCCCACTTTTCGTTACAGACTTGCGTTCAATGCTGCAATTACGGCATCGCCCATCTGGCCCGTGCTGACTGGGCTGCCGCCTTCGGGGCCCATCAGATCGGCAGTGCGAATGCCGTCTGCCAGCACCTTTTCGACGGCTTGTTCCACCCGCGTGGCCTCTTCCCCCAAGCTGAACGAATAGCGCAGGGCCATCGCAAACGACAAGATGCAGGCTATCGGGTTGGCTTTGCCAGTGCCCGCAATATCGGGTGCCGACCCATGCACCGGTTCATACAGCGCCTTCGGGCGACCGTTGGCCATTGGCAATCCAAGGCTGGCCGAGGGCAACATACCAAGGCTGCCGGTCAACATCGCCGCCATATCGGACAGCAAATCACCAAACAGGTTGTCGGTGACAATCACATCAAACTGCTTGGGCCAACGGCACAATTGCATCGCGCCCGCATCGGCGTACATGTGGGAAAGTTCAACGTCAGGATATTCCTTGTCGTGGATTTCCTGCACGACGTCCCGCCAAAGGATGCCCGATTCCATCACATTGGCCTTCTCCATCGAGCAGACCTTGTTGCTGCGCTTGCGGGCGAGTTCAAAGGCGGAACGGGCCACCCGGGCAATCTCGGATTCGGTATAACGCTGCGTGTTGATGCCGACGCGCTCATTGCCCTCATGGAAAATCCCGCGAGGTTCGCCGAAATAGACGCCGCTCGTCAATTCGCGCACGATGACAATATCAAGCCCCGCCACGACCTCTTTCTTGAGGCTGGAAAAATCGGCAAGCGCGTCAAAACACTGTGCCGGGCGCAAGTTGGAGAACAGGTCCATTTCCTTGCGCAGGCGCAACAGCCCGCGTTCCGGCTTTACGCTGAAATCCAGTTTGTCATATTTTGGCCCCCCCACAGCACCCAGCAAAACGGCGTCCACCTCTTGGGCCTTTGCCATGGTGTCGTCATGCAGCGGTGTACCGTGCGCGTCATAGGCACAGCCCCCGACCAGATCTTCGGACACGTCAAAAGTGATACCGCGCTTTGCATCGAACCAGCCGATGATTTTCTTCACTTCGGCCATGACTTCGGGGCCGATGCCGTCACCGGCGAGGATCAGAATGGACGGGTTTGCCACGGGCGGCCTCCTTGCAACGTGATTTTGCCGTTGGCCTAGCCTCTTGGACAGATGGGGTCAAGCGATTGGCCCCTAAGGCAGGGCCACATCTACCCAAACCAATCGATGGCGCGAGGCTGCTGCCGCCGTGGCCGCCATCGGGTCTATGTCGGGAGGCCACAATACGCCGGCGTCGGTAACGGTGAGGTCGGCAGAGGGAAACACCAGATCAACCCGCAGGCCACCAATGCCGGGATAAAGGGCTGTATCCAAGGCAGCGTCGCCTTTGTGGTCGGCATCGGTACGGCCGGTTTTGCCACGGGGTTCGGGGTCTTGCAGGCGCGGGTCGGCCAGCAGCTTGGTCATGGCCGCTGTCAGCCCGTCCCCATCCAGCGGATCAAGGTTGCCGTCGCCGAGGATGACGAACGGACTATCGAGCGGGCGCATTGGCAAATCACCGTCGAGGTAAGCTGTCCAGAACGCGGCCTCATCATGGTTGCGGCGACCATTGCGATCCTCTGGACCGTCGAAGACCGGGGGGGTAGCGTGCCAAGCCAGCAGATGCAGCACACCCATTGGCAGCATAATGGGCACATCCCAATGCGCCGTGGTGGACAAGCGTTGCACGGCAAGCGCATCGGGCGTCTCGCCCGCAATCATGGCACCCGGCAAATCGCGCCATAGGAATGTGCTGAAATCGCGAACCCCGGCGGTATTTATCGGCAGGCGTGACAGTACCGCCATACCCCCTTCACCCGCGAAACGACCGTAACCCTGGGCATCGCGCGCATCGCCAAGATAGCCATTGCGGTCGAGATCAAGCCCTGTGGGGATGCCACTGTTGGGCTGTGCGGCAAAGCGGTGTGGATAGGGACTGCCTGCGACAGCCAATGCTTTGGCAAAAGCTTCGAGTGCGGTCCCATTGTAATCCCAGTCAAATCCCGTCAGCAAAATCACATCGGCATCGGCGTGCACCAGAACCGCAATAACTGCGGTAATCTGGGGGTCTTCGCCCCGCGCAATATCGCGCAGCAAAAGGCCCGGGCCTTGGCGCGACAGGTCAGTATTATAGGTGGCGATCCTCAGAGATTCTGCCCCGGCAAGACAGGGCCAAAACCAGATCAGGCAGGCATAAAGCCACGCGCGGCCGGTCCGCCGTTGAGCAAACGCTTTTGCCGGATCATCTCGGCAATCCGCGCCATGGCGATGCCACGCATAAACAGACTGGCGGGTAAAAATGCCCATGCGGCCATCGTCCAGATCAAGGTTTGTGGCGAGGTCAGCGTCAGCGGTTCAAATCCCGCAGAGGCCACTTTCACCACGGCTGGCACCAAGAATGGCAGTAAAAACCCTAAAGCAAGGTTAACGCGCGCATCCCGTTCCAGCCGTTCGACCACATCGCCGCCGGTCGTGGGGTCAAACGTGGGCAGATTGACCCAGACGTTAAACGCCACGTTGCGAGACGGCCAGCCGACCAGCTTCAGGATAACCACAAAGAACGCTAGTGATATCAACGATATAAGATAAGACGACCCGGCAGCCGTGCGCACTGCGATTACTTGATCGGGCAGGGCCCCATCGGCCATCATCAGGGTCGCAAGACGCACAGGCGAATAAGGGAAATCCAGCGCCTCACCCAGAACGATGCCAACGGCCTCGAACAAGCGTGTCAGGCTGGTGGGTTCAACCTGGCCTGCGCTGATCACGGACAGGAAAAACACCATCGCAAACAACATGGAATACCGAATGCGGTTGAATGGCGGGGCGTCGCGGAATTCGATCAGACCGGGGTAGGTTGCATTATACTCGACAAATGTCAGCGCGCCGCCGAACAACGCGACCAAGGCCACCATCTGTTTGGTGTCAGTGCCAATTTGCGGCAAAAGTACTGAAGGCGTGGCGATGAGAACCATCACCAGAAACGCCCTTAGGACAGCCCCTGCCAGCCGCGTCATCACGTCCCTGCCACCCTCAAATCGGACGGGAGTGATACGAAGCCACCCCCTTATTCCTACGATATTCCGCACATTGTGGCGGATTGCCTTAATCTTGCCCAATTTGTGCCTTCTTTTGCCAAGCCCTGCAAGTCATTGGCAATTAACACCCAATCATTGCGGCGCTTTCAGGACAAATGTGTTGCAGGATTGAATCAAACAAGAGGTAAAAAAAGGGCCGCCTCTGAAGGCGACCCCACATTTGGTACTTGGCAGGAGTTCAGGCCCAAGGTCGCTGTGCGCCAACCCGAGATTCGTAACTGTCAATGGCAGCGACCTTTTCCAGTGTCAGGCCAATGTCGTCCAACCCGTTCATCAAGCAATGCTTGCGGAAGGGGTCGACATCAAACCCAAAGCTCTGCCCATCCGAGGTAGTGACGCACTGATCCTCTATATTGATGGTCATGCGGGCGTTGGCCCCCTTGCGGGCGTCTGCCATCAAAGTGTCAACCACTTCAGCGGGCATCACGATCGGCAGAATGCCGTTCTTGAAGCAGTTGTTGTAGAAGATGTCGGCAAAGCTGGTGGCGATCACGCAGCGGATGCCGAAATCAAGCAAAGCCCAAGGCGCATGTTCCCGCGACGATCCGCAGCCAAAGTTGTCGCCCGCAACGATGATCTCGGCCTTCCGATACGCAGGCTGGTTCAGCACGAAATCGGCAATCTCGGTGCCATCAAGATTATAGCGCATCTCGTCGAACAGGTTGACCCCAAGTCCCGAGCGCTTGATTGTTTTCAGGAACTGCTTTGGTATGATCATATCGGTGTCGATATTGACCAGAGGCATCGGTGCTGCAACGCCGGTGAGGGTTGTGAATTTTTCCATCTTTACAACTCCTTAAACCGCATCAGACATCATTTCGCGCACATCGGTCAGATGACCGGTGATTGCGGCGGCAGCGGCCATGCCGGGCGATAGCAGGTGGGTGCGGCCTCCGCGACCCTGACGGCCTTCGAAATTACGGTTCGAGGTGGCGGCGCACCGCTCGCCCGGTGCCAGTTGGTCCGGGTTCATCGCAAGGCACATCGAACACCCGGCCAGGCGCCATTCGAACCCTGCGTCGATGAAAATCTGCGCCAGACCTTCGGCCTCTGCCTGTGCGCGCACAAGGCCAGATCCGGGAACTACCATCGCGCGGATGCCGTCTTTCTTCTTCTTGCCCTTCAGGATCGCCGCCGCCGCCCGCAGGTCTTCGATCCGACCATTGGTGCAAGACCCAATAAACACGGTATCGATCTTGATATCCGACAGTTTTTGACCGGGAACGAGGCCCATATAGTCCAAGGCGCGTTGTACGGCCTCGACCTTGCCACCGGTGAAATCGGAAGGCGAGGGCACGACTGCAGTGATCGGCAGCACGTCTTCGGGGCTGGTGCCCCAAGTCACCAACGGCGCAATGTCTTCGCCTTTGATCGTCACCACCTTGTCGAAAAACGCGCCTTCGTCGGTGTAAAGAGTTTTCCAATAGGCGACGGCAGCTTCCCAGGCGTCCCCTTTCGGGGCATGCGGGCGTCCCATGCAGTAGGCATAGGTTTTCTCATCAGGCGCTATCAGGCCAGCCCGCGCGCCGCCCTCAATCGCCATGTTACAGACGGTCATGCGGCCTTCCATCGACAGCTCACGAATGGCTTGCCCACAATATTCAATGACATAGCCGGTGCCGCCACCCGTGCCCGTCACCCCGATCACCGCCATGGTGATATCCTTTGCGGTGACGCCAGGACGCAACGACCCAGTGATTTCCACCTTCAGATTCTTGCCCTTACGCTGGATCAGCGTTTGTGTCGCCAACACATGTTCCACCTCGGACGTGCCGATACCGTGCGCCAGTGACCCGAACGCACCATGTGTTGCGGTGTGGCTGTCACCGCAAACCACTGTCATCCCGGGAAGAGTCCAGCCTTGTTCCGGCCCCACGATATGCACGATGCCTTGGCGGACATCAGACACTGGGTAGTAGTGGATGCCGAAATCGCGGGCATTCTGGTCCAGGGCCTGCACTTGAATCCGGCTGTCTTCGGTCATCGTCGCCGCATTGGCGCGGTCCAGCGTGGTCGGCACGTTGTGGTCCGGCACCGCAATGGTTTTTTCCGGTGCGCGCACGGTGCGGCCTGTCATCCGCCGACCTTCGATGGCCTGCGGGCTGGTTCCTTCATGGACCAGTTGGCGGGCGATATCCCAAAGGCCGGTGCCGGCTGCTGCCGGAGGGACGAC
>JANNNF010000274.1:0-20211 GCA_031398405.1 Rhodobacterales bacterium
AAGGTGGATGACGTGATCATGGAATTTGAGTAAGGGTATGACCACAGGTCGGGCACCGGCTGTGCTAGCGCAGACTGGACAAATGTTCCATATTTGTTCCAGTATACCCCCTTATCGTCCCAATCCCGACTCGAGTCGCAATGACCCCGCGTGTGTCCATTCTGTTCTTCGACATGAACAGCTTTTACGCCTCGGTCGCGCAAGCCGAGGAGCCGGCTTTGATGGGCCTGCCCATTGGGGTGTTGACGGCGGATGCGCCCAATGCGGCCTGCATTGCGGCAAGTATCGAGGCCAAACGCTGCGGCGTTGGCATGGGCACGCGGCAGGACGAGGCGCGGCGTTTGTGCCCCGGCATCGTGTTTCGCGCGGTCAGGCACGATGTTTGCGTGCGCTATCACCATGCGATCTTGCGGGCGGTGGATACGGTGCTGCCGGTGCATCGGGTGTGGTCGATCGACGAATGTTCCTGCCTGTTGACCGGATCACAGCAAGATTTGCCCCGCGCGTTGGAACTGGGGCGGGCGTTGCAGCAGGCAGTGCTGGCACAGGTGCATCCGGCGCTGCGCTGTTCGGTGGGGCTGGGTCCGACGCGGCTGCTGGCCAAGGTGGCGGCAGGCCTGGAGAAACCGGGGGGGCTGCATTGGCTGGTGCCGGACATTCTGCCGGACCGTATCGCGCATCTGGCACTGGACGGCTTGCCCGGCATTTCAAGCCGGATGCGCGATCGGCTTCTGGCGGCGGGTGTTCCGGATCTGCCGACGCTTTATGCGCTGGACCCCAAACGCGCGCGGGCGATCTGGGGCAGCGTGATGGGCGAGCGGTTTGTGCGAGAACTTCGCGGCGAAACCGTGGTCTGGCCCGACACACAGCGTGGCATGATCGGCCATGGGCAAGTGCTGACAGCCGGCAACAAAACGCCCGAAGGCGCACGGCTGGTGGCGCGGCGGTTGCTGGTCAAGGCCGCAGCCCGATTGCGGCGCGAGGGGTTTCTGACCCGCAGCCTGCACGTGTCGCTGCGACTGGAAGATGGCCGCAGACCGGGGTGGGACGGGCAAATCCGGGCCACCCAAGACACGTTTTTCCTGCTGGAAACACTGGACCGGTATTGGGCAAGGCTGCCGCATTATCGGATCAAGTCAGTCAATGTGATGCTGGGCGGGCTGATGCCTTTGGGGCAGGGCACCGGCGATTTATTCAGCTCGGGTGCCGCACAAGACGACAGACAAGTGGGATTATGCCGTGCCATAGATCGGCTGAACCTGCGCTACGGCCAGAACACTGTCCGGTTTGGCGAGTTGCCGCCGCATCATGTAGCCTATACCGGGGCGAAGATCGCCTTTGGTCGCATTCCGGTGGCCGAGGATTTTCTGGAATAGCATCACCGCCCCGCCGGGTGCCGTTCCAGCGTTTCAATCCGCGCCAGCGGAAACTTGTCGATGGCGTGGGTAATCTCGCGCACGTCCCAAGGCAGGGGTTTGCGGATGGCGGGTTTCATATCCTTGTCGAGGATCACCAGGGAAAACCCTTGGGGGCGCAGTTTCTGGCGCAAGGCAGACCGCGCCTTGGGGTCGGTGTCGGTGATCACGATCACGTCACGCTCGGCAAGGTCTGCTGTGCCAAGGGCCAGAAGCTCCATCTGGCGGATAAAACTGGGGTCGTCGGGGGTGTCGGCAAACACCACAAGCGGGCGTTTGATGGATTTCAGACCGTCCAACGTGATCTCGGCGGCAGAAACCGGGGCCAGCGGATCATCAGCCATGACGGCAAAGGGCAAGAAGGCCGTCAACACAAATAGATAGAGCGTTTTCATATGCGTCCCCCAGATACCTTACATAGGGTGGAGCGCGTTGAAACCCAAGCAAAACACCGCAGCGTGCGGCAGAGATGAGGAAAAGCGATGACCGATCTGAACGCATGGGCCGCACTGGCTGCCAAAGAATTGAAAGGCACTTCGCCCGATACCCTCGTCTGGCACACGCTGGAGGGGATTGCGGTCAAGCCGTTATACACTGCCGCTGATACCGCAGACCTGCCACATATGGGCGGAATGCCGGGGACAGCACCATTTACGCGCGGGGTAAAGGCCACGATGTATGCCGGCAGGCCTTGGACGATCCGGCAGTATGCAGGATTTTCCACCGCCGAAGAAAGCAATGCCTTTTACTGCAAGGCGCTGGCCGCGGGGCAGCAGGGCGTGTCGGTGGCCTTCGATCTGGCAACGCACCGCGGCTATGACAGTGACCATCCCCGGGTAGAGGGCGATGTTGGCAAGGCCGGGGTGGCGATTGATTCCGTCGAAGACATGAAAATCCTGTTCGACGGCATCCCGTTGGAAAAGGTCAGCGTTTCCATGACGATGAACGGCGCGGTGATCCCCATCCTTGCTGCTTTCATCGTGGCGGGGCAGGAGCAGGGGGTGGCCTTGGCCGACCTTTCCGGCACAATTCAGAATGACATTCTGAAGGAATTCATGGTGCGCAACACCTATGTCTATCCGCCGGAACCCTCGATGCGCATCGTGGCGGATATCATCGAATACACCGCAGAAAACATGCCGAAGTTCAACTCGATTTCCATTTCCGGCTATCACATGCAAGAGGCTGGGGCGAACCTTGTGCAGGAACTGGCCTTCACGCTGGCCGACGGGCGCGAATATGTGCGCACGGCGATTGCGCGCGGGATGGACGTCGATGCCTTCGCGGGGCGGCTCTCGTTTTTCTTTGCCATCGGAATGAATATCTTCATGGAGGCCGCCAAGCTGCGCGCGGCCCGGCTGCTGTGGCACCGGATCATGACTGAATTTGGCGCGAAAAAACCCGTGTCGCTGATGTTGCGCACCCATTGCCAGACCAGCGGTGTGTCGCTGCAAGAAGCTGACCCCTACAACAATGTCGTCCGCACCGCCTATGAGGCATTGGCGGCCGTGTTGGGCGGCACGCAAAGCCTGCACACCAACGCGCTGGATGAGGCGATGGCGCTGCCGACCGCGTTCTCATCGCGCATCGCGCGCAATACCCAATTGATTTTGCAGGAAGAAACGGGCGTCACACGCGTCGTCGATCCGCTGGCGGGGTCGTATTATGTGGAAAGCCTGACGGCAGAACTGGCGGCTGAAGCGTGGAAGATCATCGAAGAAGTTGAGGCCATGGGCGGCATGACCAAGGCCGTCGCCAGCGGTATGCCCAAGCTACGGATCGAGGAATCCGCTGCGCGTAGGCAGGCGATGATCGACCGGGGGGATGAAGTGATTGTGGGCGTCAACAAGTACCGGCTTGATAAAGAAGACCCGATCAACATTCTGGATATTGACAACGTCGCCGTTCGCGAGGCGCAGGTGGCACGGTTGCAGGCGACGCGTGCCAGCCGGGATGAGGCGGCATGTGAGGCGAGCCTTGAGGAATTGACCAACCGCGCAGCCCACGGCGGCAATCTGTTGGAGGCAGCGGTGGTAGCCGCGCGCGCGCGGGCCACGGTTGGGGAAATCAGCATGGCGATGGAGAAAGTGTTCGGTCGGCACCGGGCCGAGGTCAAAACCTTGGCGGGTGTTTACGGCGCGGCCTACGAGGGCGACCAAGGTTTTGCCGACATTCAGGCGGATGTGGAGGCGTTTGCGCAGGAAGAAGGCCGCCGTCCCCGGATGCTTGTCGTCAAGATGGGGCAGGACGGGCATGACCGGGGGGCAAAGGTAATCGCCACAGCCTTTGCTGATATCGGCTTTGATGTGGATGTAGGGCCGCTGTTCCAGACGCCCGAGGAAGCGGCACAAGATGCCATCGACAATGATGTGCATGTTGTGGGCATCAGTTCTCAGGCCGCAGGGCACAAGACGCTGGCCCCGAAACTGGTGCAGGCGCTACGTGCGGCAGGGGCGGGCGAGATTCTGGTTATCTGCGGCGGCGTCATTCCGCAGCAGGATTACCAGTTCCTCTATGACGCAGGAGTGAAGGCAATCTTCGGACCGGGCA
Source organism: Rhodobacterales bacterium (assembly GCA_031398405.1). GTDB lineage: Bacteria > Pseudomonadota > Alphaproteobacteria > Rhodobacterales > Rhodobacteraceae > JANNNF01. Next base: position 3,966 of record JANNNF010000274.1, read on the forward strand.
CCAACATACCGAAGGCTGCGCAAGATATTCTGGCGTTGATCCGGGCAGCGCGGGGTTAGGGCGTCACGGCCGTCACAAGGTCACTCGCGCGGGCGGCGATGTAGATGTCGATGGGCTGGCTTAGCCCGCGCAGATCGACGGCCAAGGCTGTAACCTGGTCAGACGCCACCGCCCGCGCGGCAACGAAAGTGGTGGCCGACACCGCCAGTTGCACTGACAAATCCTTGGTCTTGCCTTCCAGTCTGCTGGCAATGTTCACCGTTTCACCCAAGGCAGTCAGGCGGGCGACAGACTCGCTTCGTTGTGATGCGCCAATGCGGCCAAGAATAGCGGGGCCGGTGTGCAATCCGATGCCCATCGACAGCGGCGTGCGCAATTCTTCGCGCAAAGACGCATTGAGGCTGTCCATCACTCCGCCCATGGCACGGGCGGCGGCGAGGGCTTTGGTGGCACCCGCTTCGACGCCTTCGTCCATACCAAAGATCGCCATGATGCCGTCGCCCATGAATTTGTCCACGAACCCGCCAGTATCCTCAATCGTCTCGGACATGCGGCCCAGAAACTGGTTCAGCAAGAAAACCACATCAAACGAAAGCCGCCCCTCGGAAATTTTGGTAAATCCGCGAAGGTCGCAGAACATGATGGTGACGGTCTGCTCGACCCCCCAATGGTACTTGTCCGCGCGGGCATTTTGTTCGGCGTTCATGTCGGCGGGCAGCAGAGTAGAGATGCGCAGATCGGCGGTGGGGCGCAACTGACACGCGAGCCGCACATTCCAGGGCGCACCCACCCGGCGCAGTATGATCGCCTCGGCAGCAGTCACCGGGGGCAGTTTCTCCATGCCCTCAATCACCCGGACCCGGCAGGTGGAACATCGCGCCCGTCCGCCACAGACGGCGGCATGCGGGATGCGGTTCATCCGGCTGATATCCAGCACCGACGGCCCGCGCGGGGCTTGGATCGTGGGGCCGTTGGCATAGGAAACGCTGATGCGCGGCCTAAGCCTGCCCGCCAGCAGCACCAAAAGCCATATCCCGACAGCCGCTGCGATGATGGCGTAATAGGCCAGACCCGACACCGAGAATGTTGTTTGAACGTAGGCATATTGCTCGGCTGTCAGGGGGCTGGCGCTCTCGGCCTTCAACTGGCTGATCCGGCCCGCGGTTGCAAAGCCCGCATAGCCAAGCATGGGGATCACGAGGGCAAGCCCGCCCCAGACCCAGCGGGTGCGCTGATAAAATACCTTCGTCGCCAGCCAGTGATGCAGCCCGATACAGCCGTGCACCCAGACCAGCACCATCAGAAACGCTTGATTCCAAGCCTCACCGGGCCACATCACCGACAAGGCATAGGCGTAACTGTCCTTGATGCCAAACATCGCGGCCACGCCATGCGTACCCAGCACATGCCGGATCAAAAGTATTGGGATCAGCAGTCCGAACAGCAGTTGCAGCAGGCTGCGCGGCCCCAGCCGCCAGGTGCGCACCCGGATCAGCGACCATATCCCCAGCCCGAAATGAACAGCAGTCGCGATGATCAGCAGCGCCATCCCGACCAGACTGCGGGTGACGGTCAGGCGGATATCCTGACCTGCCTGCATCGCATCCAGCGAGATCAGGCCAAGCGCATGGTTGGCAAAATGGGTTGCAGCAAAGGCGAACAGCACTAGGCCAGAGCCGATCCGCAGCCGCATGATGGTCACACGTCGCCACAGCCGCAAGGCGCGGGCGTGGTCGGTCATAGGGGGAACATCGCTGTGGGTCATGCCAGCACAATCACATCGGCGGGCTGCGACAACCCGACGATCGTCAGGGCCTCGCGCCGCTCAGGTGCTGCCCCGTCATAGCCCTGCGCCAGCGCCATATCGTGGCAGGCCGCGTCGGTCAGGGCCCGGCTGCGCAGCGCCTTGTTGGCATTTTCCAACCTGGACGCGAGGTTGACCGCATTGCCGATCACGGTAAATTCCAGCCGTCCTTCGGCCCCCACCACCCCCACCGTCACTGGCCCTGCCGCAACCCCCACGCCCGTCAGGAACGGCCCCTGCCAGCCAAGGTCGGTGAAGGTGTCTTGCAGCGCGTCCAGCGCCGCAATCACCTGCACGGCGGCGCGCAGCGCGTCGGCGGCATAGGTGTCACTGGCCTGCACCGCGCCAAAGGTTGCCAGAATCCCGTCGCCCATGAACTTGTCGATGCGCCCGCCCTGCGATTCTATCGCGGTCAGGGCAGCTTGTTGATACAGCGACAATACCTGCATCACCTGCGCTGCGGGCATCGCCTCGGCTGCCGTGGTAAACCCGCGTACATCAACAAACAAGATCGCAGCTTCCCGCACCTCGGACATGCCCGCTGTCGGAATCAGATCAGAGGCGGTGATGCGGGCGGCCACTTCGGGCGCGAAAAACTGGCTTAGGTCACTGGCCGCAGAATGGCTTTGGATCGCATCCAGCAGCACATTGCGCGCTCGGTACTGGGCGAAAGACAAGATCGCCGTCACCCCTAGCAAGGTCAGGCTTTTGTCAATCTCGGCTCCGATCAGGATAGAGTTCGAGGTCAGATATTCCACATAATTGCGGGTAATGTGCGTCTGCCCGATGTCTGAGGTCAGCGCATACCAGACCATCAGCAACCAACCCACAGCCGAAATCAGGCCCGCAATCAGCACGTAGCGCGGGTCAAACCGCAGGGCGCGCAGGCTGATGAAGATGAAGAAGTAGAACATCGTCGGGGCCTTCAGATAAAAGGCCGCAGGCTGCGCGTATTGGATGTGGAAGGAGAATATCAGCCCGCACAGCAGCGCGGTATCCACCATCATCGACAGCACAAGGAACCAGCCGGGCAGGGTGACGCGGTAGGACAGGCCCAGCCGAAACAGGGTGAAGGCCAGATAGGCCGCCAGCGTCATAGGCACAAAGTTTTCACCCGAGCCGCCCTCGGCACGGGGGGCGAGCGCATATAACACGCCGAAAAAAACGACGATCGCCAGTTGCACCCAGCTGATCAGCCGTTCCGCCGCATCCTCGCGCCGGGCAATCTCTGCCTGCACACGGATAGGAAGGCTGGTGATGGGTTGGATGGCCAAATGGGTATTCCTGTTATGTGCAGCGACCCAGGCCCGAAAACCTGCAGGGTCAGACGTCAATCACTTGCAGATCATAGGCGCAAAATGCGCCGGGGTGCAGGGCCTTGGCTCGCGCCTCTATTGCGTCCAGATCGGCGTCGGTGCGCCATTTGGCGTGGTGAATGAAGCCGACCTGCGGCACGCCGGCGGCTTGGGCCAAGGCTACGCCGCGTTGCCAAGTGGAATGGCCAAAGCCGCGAAAGCGCGACAGTTCTTCCTCGTCAAACGTCGCGTCATACAAGAACAGATCACAGCCCCGGATCAGGTCCAGGATGATGGGATCCAGAGCCTCACCTTCGTGTTCGGTATCGGTGATCAACGCCACGCTGCGGCCGCCAAAATCCACACGGTATCCCATCGACTTGCCAGGATGGTTCAGCAACCCTGTTTGGATGCTGATGCCGGGGTAGGGGGTCAGCACGTCGCCCGCCACAAAATCGCCGGGCTGAATTTGCGCGAGGCAATATTCAGGCCCAACCGGAAAGAACGGTGGACGCATGAATTCCTTCATCATTTGGGCGGTGGTCATCTCTCCGGCCATATGGCCCGACCAGACCTTCAATCTGGCATCGCAAGTCCACAAGGGGCCGAAGAAGGGCAGACCCATAACATGGTCATAGTGGAAATGAGTGAAGAACATCGTGATATCACGCTGGCCTTCGGCACGCAGGGCCGCCCCCGCAGGCATCAGACCGGACCCAGCGTCAAACAATAACACATGGTCGCCGCAGCGCATCTCGATGCACATGGTGTTGCCGCCGAATCTCCGAAATTCTTGCCCCACCACGGGCAAGCTGCCGCGCACACCCCAAAGCCGCAGTTGAAACGGCGAAGGAGTCATTTCCGCAAACCATGGGTTGCAGGCGTGTGGGGTGATGTCGGTATTTGCCGCTGTGGCACGGGTGCGCGATCCTTACTTACTGGCGCAGCGTGACGGCACGATACGAACATGGCAAGGGCGTTGCGATGGCAAAACTGCGGTAACTTGGCAAAAATCGTGGTCAGTGCAGCCCCTGCGCCTCACGCCGGGCCTCGGTCAGCTCTTGTGTGGTCTGGCTTAGTCGGTCGGCAAGCACACGCACCACCTCAATCGTCATTTCGGGGAAATCGGCCAGCAGTTTGAAGAAGTTTTCCTTGCTGATCCGCAGCGCCTCAACCTGCGAGTTGGCCTTGACCGTCGCGGTCCGCGCCACATCGCACAGAATGGCAATCTCGCCCACGAAAGAGTTTTGCTCAACCTCGGCCACTTTGATCGGGCCATCGGGGGTATTGACCAGAATATCGGCCCCGCCCGACAAGATCACAAAGGCGGCGTCGCCTTCATCACCCTGCAAAAACAACGTCTCGCCCGCGCGGTACACCACGCGTTCAGAGGTGAAGGCCAGCAGTTTTAACTTTGCCGCAGGCACCCCGGCAAACAGCGGCACCTGTTTCAACATTTTCACTTCGTCATTGAGCAGCAATCCGCACCTATCCCCGCAGCACATTCTGCACCTTCGGACGTAACTATGCCGTGATCATATCTTTGAAGATACCGTTCTTTTTAGACAAGGCTGCATATTCGCCCTGTTCGGTCAGCATGCCACGATCAAACACCGCGATCCGGTCAAAATGCTTGGCCATCGCGGCTTGTGATACCACCCACACGATGCCCGGAATGTGGTCTTTGCTGTGCAGATGCGCCAGAGTATTTTGCAAAATCTGCATTTGCTGGCGGGAATCAATCGCCGAGAGCGGGCGGTTGAACACATAGTAATCAGACTGACGCAGCAAGGCCCGCGCAAACCCCAGTTTTTGACGCTGCGCTGCCGACAGCCGTTTGCCGCCCGCCCCCACATGGTAGTCCAACCCCACGGCCAGCACGGTTTCATACATGCCCAACGGTTTCAGCAATTTGCCCACCGCTGCATAAATGCGTTCGGCCCCGTCCCTGTACTTCTGGCTGATGGGGCCAAATAGCATGTTGTCCAGCAAAGTGCCCGACACCATGTAGCCCGTCGGGTCGTATTGCTCTATCGCGTCGTGCAGACTGGCGGGCAGGTTGTCATGAAACTCGCGCCGGAACGCTACGATGCGGGTCATCAATTCATCGGACATCAGACCAAAGCGGTGGCGGGGCTCGATGTAGTCAAAGCTGAGCCGGATCATTCGAGCGCGATCATCCTCGGTCAGCGACCCCGGGCTGCGGTCGATCCTTTGCAGTAGTTTTTGATATTCCGGGATGTCATCGGCGTTCATGAACGTCAGTTGTTGAAAGAACGGATGGCCGGGGGGCAGATCGCTGAGCAGTTCGATCGCGTTGCGCGCAACTGCGACACCTGTGTCAAACAGGGTGTCATCCAGCCCCTGCGCGATCAGCGCCTGGCGGAAGTAGCTGTTGGTGGCAATGGCGTTGGACATCAGGGCCGGGCTGCGCGCATTGCCAAACAGCAGGTTTTCGATCACTGTTGCTTCGGGGTTGTAGGCCCCCGGTTCAAACGGCACGATCACCCCGGCCAGATCCTGCGTCACCAGTTCTTCGCGCAAGGCCTGCCGCATGGCAACAATCCGTTGGGCCAGATCACCTTCCTGATCCGGGGAAGTAATAGTGACAGGGTTCATGGTGGACCGCAGGGCAAGGTCCAGCAGATCGCGCGTCACCCCCACAGTATCCAGCACCGCCATCACCGCGGGCATCAGATCAGCCGCACCAGTGACACCCCCGCTGGCATAGTCGATCCAGTCACTGTTCATGTCATGGTCGGGATTGCCCGCAAGGGCTGCTTCGCGCTGGTTCCAGGCGCGGGTTGCCACATCATCGCCGCTATAGTCCGGGTGGATCAGCGGGGCATGTTTCAACCCGTACAGAAGGTTGTCGCGCACCGTGCCAAAGAAGAAGTAGGGATCGCTGTCTGCGTAGGTGATTGAACGCCCGGACACTGACTCGGGCAGGTCGTGCAGCACCGCATCACCCGCCGTGATCTTGCCGCTGCTCGGCCAGACGATACGGGCCAAAGCCTCGGCCAGCACATCGCCGCCAGACCCCGAATTGCCGACCACCGCCACAGTTTCGCCCGGAGACACGGTAAAGTTCACCTGCGCCAGTCCCACCCCGCCGCTTTCATCGACTACTCCCAGGTTCACCGCGGTCAATGGCGGGGTCAGACGGGCGGTGCTGTCGCCGGAAGACATGGCCTGGATGTTTTCTGCCAACAGGCCATCCACCGCAAACTGTGTGATCACCTGCTGATACTTTACCTGCACGTCCTGACGGTTTTGATCCCAGTCGATCAGTTCTTTCAAAGGCCCCGGCAAATCCTTGTAGGCCCCGATCACCGCGACCAACTGACCGATATCCAGCTTGCCATTCAGTGCCAGATAGCCGCCGACGCTGTAAAACAGAAACGGAGTGACGCTTGCGAGGAAGTTGTTGATGAACTTGACCAGAAACTTCCACTGATAAATGTCAAAGCGGATTTTGTAGATCCGCCCCAGCCGGGCGGCGATATCGGCGCGTTCAAAGTTAGACGTGTCATAGGCATGGACGGTACTGATGCCGTCCACAATCTCGGACACCCGGCCCGCCAGTTCGCGCGCGGTCAACTGGCGTTCGCGCCCCAAGACCAGCAACCGCCGCCGCATCCGGGGGATGATAAACGCCTGCACTCCGACCAGTGCCGAGGTGATCAGGCCAAGTGGCACACTTTGCACAAAGATAAAGATCAGCGCCGTCAGCGCCTGTCCGCCCAGCAAGGCCGGGGCCACGAACGCATCGCCGGTAAAACCGCCCAGTGGTTCTACCTCATCCTTCACCATGCTGGACACTTCCGCGCCCTTCAGCCGTTTGAAAGTGGCGGGGGGAAAGCGCAAAATCTGATCCACCAAGGTATAGCGGATCCGCCGCAAAAGGCGTTCGCCCAGACGACCTTTGTAGGTGTTGATGTAGAACTTGAACAAACCGTTGACGATCACTAGGCCCAGAAAGACACCACTTAACGCCATCAACATGCCAAGCCGGGTCAGGGCTACACCGTCAAACAGCTCCACATTGCCGATCCCCGGCAGATCGAACGCGATGCGCATGAATTGCTGGGTGACGTCAGCCCCTTCGAACCCTTCGCCCTGTATCGGGCCGTTCACAATCTGTTTGGGCAGATTGAACGACATGTAATAGGGGATCATCGACACCGCGACCACAAACAGGATCCACAACTGCTGCGCCCGGGTATGGGTCCAGATATAGCGGGAAAGTTTGGGGTCCAGCATGGGGTCGGGCGGCCTTGTGCTGTGCGGGGAACCTAAAGGAACCGGTCAAATCTGGTTCAATGAAGCTCAATCCCCGGGGCCGCGCAAGGGATTTGTCAGGCCGGGGACGCGCCTGATATCTTGGCCTTCATCTGCACCGCAGCCTGCGCATAGCCGCCCGCGGCACCGTCGATGAAGTGCATGTGATCGCGGCTGTTGAGGGAAGGCACGATGCACGTCACCAGCGCCGAAGTCTGACGGTGCAGCCCATAGTGGCACACGCCTTGCGCAGCGGCCTGCTCCAGCCGCGCCTCGATCCGGGCAAAGCCTGCATCATCCACATCGATGGTCATCTTCAACCCGTCATCATATTTGCGGAAATCAGTGTTCCGCGCCAGCACTCGCCCATAATCGCGGGCGTTGAATCCGCCGATTGTCAGGTTGGTGCGGTGCAGCAGCACCGCCATTATGATGGCAAAGATCACCCCCAGACGGGCTTTCAGCCGGGCGGTCCAGGATGCGTCCACCGCCGTTTGCGCCCGCACCTCTGCCTCTACTCCGGCGAAATCCAGAAGGGGGGTAGGGCCTTCCAGGGGCAGGGGGCTGCCCTTGGCCCCGGCCGAATTGGCAATTCCCACCACATCGGCCACCAGAGTGCGGAACGCATCAGGCCGCCCTGCCGCCACCGCAATCACCGATACGATCTGGCCGTTCTGTGCCTGCACCGGGTTCCAGCGGCACGACAGCCCGGTCAGATCGGGCTTGCTGCCGGGTGGGGCCATATCAACGGCAAAACGCCCCTGCTTCATCTGGGCCTCTGCCCACGCCGATCCGCCGCCTGCGAACATTGCAAAGGACATATCGCCGCTGGCCGCAAACCGCGCCACTCGCACATCCAGACCCGCCGCCCGGATATCGGCCAGCGGCACAAGCGAGGTGCGCATCGACAGGCCCAGATCAGCCTCGATCCAGCGGCCCACGTCGGCAAGGGCAGCGCGCGCGGCATCCATCCCTTCTGGCGGCACCGCAATCGCCGCGCCATCCCCACCAAACACGAACGGATAGTCATTGCGCCCAAGTGCGTTCAGCACTGCCGTGATCACCGACGCCCCGGCCATATTGACGGTCTTGTATTTGCCCGCCGCAATCGCCGCCCCCGATGACACCACATCAGCCACAGCCAGGGCCCAGCCATCCGGCAGCGGGCGGTAGCGGGTGATGTCGGCCACATCCGCAAACTCTGCAAAGATCGGCAGGTCGGTCAGAAAGGGCAAAGGATTCGGCATATTCATCAGGCTAGCCTAACACATATCCACCGTTTGCCAGGTGCCTTGCAGGCACGGGTCGCCTGTCCGTCCGAACATTTCTGTGATCACATTGTGACAGCATATCGCCCGTTTTCGCGGAAAGTGCGGGAACACCAATCGGAATAGACAGGAATTTTGGGCTAGGGTAGTGTCCCGATTAACAAAGCGGGTACGGATGGCAAAGCCACCTGCGCGCAAAACCAGAAAAGGCCGATAGGGATGACACTGCACCGGCCTGATCTGGGCACCGATCTGCTGCCCCGCGATTTGTTAAGGATCGAAGACCTGAAGGTCCAGTTTCAGCTGGCGACAGGCCCGTTGGACGCGCTGAAGGGCGTGGGGCTGCGGGTCAGTCCAGGCAAGATCACGGCACTGGTGGGGGAATCCGGGTCGGGCAAATCCATTCTGGGGCAGGCAGTCATGGGCCTGCATCCTGCTGCGGCGACGGTCAGCGGGCGGGTTTTGTTCAGTGACCCCAAAACCGGGGGGGAGGCGGTCGACCTTTTGACCCTGCCGCGCGACGGACGTGCCATTCGCGCGGTTCGGGGGCGGCGGATTGGGATGATCTTTCAGGAACCGATGACCTCGTTTTCAGCGCTGCACACCGTGGGCAACCAGATTGCCGAGGTTTTGCGGATTCACACCTCCGCGAGCCCTGCAGAACAACGCGCAAAGTCCGAGGAAATGCTGGCACTGGTGGGGTTTACCCACCCCAGACGCGTTTTTGACATGTACCCGTTTGAACTGTCAGGTGGCATGCGTCAGCGCGCAATGATCGCCATGGCGTTGATTTGCGGGCCATCCTTGCTGATCGCGGATGAACCGACCACGGCGCTGGACGTCACAATTCAGGCGCAGATCCTGACTTTGCTGCGCGATTTGCAGCAACGGCTGGATATGGCGATATTGCTGATCACCCACGATCTGGGCGTGGTCGCCAATGTGGCCGATGAGGTGGTGGTGATCTACCAAGGCCGCATCATGGAATCAGGCCCCGTTGGCCCGATTTTCCGCAACCCGCAGCATCCCTACCTCAAGGGCTTGATGGCTGCCGTGCCGCAGTTCGGGATGACGCCGGGCGAGCGTCTGCAACCCCTTCGCGATATCCAGATCGACCGCACCAACCTGACCCGCGCGCTCGGCACTGCCAAACCCGTACCCGCCCGCGCGCCAGAGGTGCTGCTGTCGGTACGGGGGCTGACCAAGACGTTCCAGACTCGGTCTCAGGCGTGGGAGGTGGGGCAGAAAGCCAAACCCGCCCCCGCTGTCGATGGTGTCAGCTTTGACATTCGTCGTGGTGAATGTCTGGGGCTGGTGGGGGAAAGCGGCTGTGGCAAAACCACGGTCAGCAAGATTTTGATGCGCGCCGTCACGCCCGACGCGGGGTCGGTGATCTATGATGACGGGTCCGGGCCGGTCGATGTGCTTGAGGCGAAGGGCGATGATCTGCAACGCTTGCGTACCCAAATTCAGATGGTTTTCCAAGACCCGGTGTCGTCGCTGTCGCCCCGGATGACGGTGGGCAACATCCTGTCGGAACCGCTGGATATTCACCAGCGCGGCACCCCGGCAGACCGCCGCGCCACGGTGGACAGCCTGCTTGCGGCCATTGGGCTGGGACAGGGCGCGCGCCACAGATACCCGCACAGTTTTTCTGGGGGGCAGCGGCAGCGGGTGGGCATCGCGCGTGCATTGGCCTTGGCGCCGGGGTTGATCGTCTGTGACGAGCCGGTGTCAGCGCTGGATGTGTCGGTGCAGGCGCAAATTCTGAACCTGCTGAAGGACCTGCAAAAAGATCTAGGCCTGACGTATCTGTTCATCTCGCACAACCTTGCCGTGGTTGATTACATGGCAGACCGGGTGGCGGTGATGTGGGCTGGGCGCATCGTGGAACTTGCCCCGCGCGAGGTGATCATGAAGGCCCCCGTGCATCCCTATACCCGCGCTTTGCTGGCCGCTGTGCCGTACCCCGATTTGGACCGTCCCTTGGATTTTCAAGCCATCGGCGGCTCCAGCACCCTTGCGTCCGAAAGCTGGCACCCGGCGTTTCGCGCAGCCCCCGAAGATCGCGCCGCCCTGCAACCGATCGACCTTGGGCAGGGGCATTTTGTGCTGGCCCACCCAAGTGCCGATATGCGGGAGCTTTCATCATGATCACCCGCCGCACTACACTTGGCTTGCTGGCCGCCGCAACCTTGCCCCTTCGCGCCCATGCCGAGGCCCCGCTGCTGGAGGCCGACGTGACCGCAGGCACCCTGCCTGCCATGGCGCAGCGGCTACCCACCAACCCCCGAGTTATCGACCTGCCCGCCATGGGGCGGCAGACCGGCAAACATGGTGGCACCATCCGGATGCTGGTCGGCGGCCAACGTGATATCCGCATGATCCCGATCAACGGCTATTCGCGGCTGATGGGCTATGATTCCAACCTAAATTTGCAGCCCGATATCCTTGCCGCCTGCGACGCGGTGGAAAACCGGATCTACACGCTGCACCTGCGCGCAGGCCACCGCTGGTCGGACGGCAGCCCGTTTACCTCGGCCGATTTCGTCTATGCGTGGGAGGATATGATCAATAACGAAGATCTGTTCCGGTCTGGCCCGCCGCCGGAACTGATGTCAGACGGCACACTTGCCACGTTTGAGGTGATCGACGATCTGACTGTGCGTTACACCTTTGCCGCACCTTCACCCGATTTCCTGCCCAAACTCGCCGCCCCCTTGCCGTTGCTGCTGTGCATCCCGGGGGCATACATGCGTCAGTTCCACGCCAATTATCAGACGCCGGAAAAGCTGGCCGAGTTGATCGAGGAAATGCGGGTCGATGACTGGCAGGGCCTGCACCAGAAAATGTCGCGCCAGAACCGCCCCGAAAACCCCGACCTTCCGACGTTGGAGGCTTGGCGCCCACGTACTGCACCGCCAGCTGAGCAATTCATCTTCGAACGCAACCCGTTCTTTCACCGCGTCGATCAGGCAGGCAACCAGTTGCCCTATGTGGACCGTTTCGTGCTGGACGTGGCCTCGGCCGAGATTATCGCGGCCAAAACCGCCACCGGGGAAAGCGATCTTCAGGCCATCAACATCGATTTCCCTGACTATACCTTGCTGAAACAGGCTGAAAAGCAGCACCCGTTGAAGGTGTCTCTGTGGCGACGCACCCAAGGGTCCAGCGTGGCGCTGTTGCCAAACCTGAACTGCAAGGATGCGGTCTGGCGCGGGTTGTTCCAAGACGTTCGGATGCGTAGGGCGATGTCTGTGGCGATCAACCGGGCGGAACTGAACAAGGTGATTTACTTTGGTCTGGGCCGCGAAAGTGCGGATACGGTGACGCCCGAAAGCCCGCTGTTCAAACCAGAATACGCTGCCGCCTGGTCGCAATATGACCCGGCCCTGGCCAACAGCTTGCTGGATGAATTGGGCCTGACCGAACGGGGCGGGGGCGGTATTCGCCTGCTCGCGGATGGGCGCAAGGCGGGGATCGTCGTGGAATCCTCGGGCGAAAGCACGCTCGAGACCGATGTGCTGGAACTGATCACCGACCACATGCGTGAAGTGGGGATTGCGATCTACATCCGCACCTCGCAGCGAGACGTGTTCCGCAGCCGCGCATTGGCGGGCGATGTGCAGATGTCAGTGTTCTTTGGCCTTGATAACGGCGTTCCCACGGCAGACATGTCACCCGATCAACTGGCCCCCACCGGGGCGGATCAGCTGCAATGGCCGGTCTGGGGCAGCAACTATGCCTCGGGCGGCGAGGCGGGCGAGCCGCCGGACATGCCCCCCGTGCAGGAATTGCTGGCGCTGCAAGGCGCGTGGCGGCAAAGCATCTCAACGGCGGAGCGCACGGACATCTGGGGCAAGATGCTGGCTTTGCGTGCCGACCAAGTGTTCACCATCGGCACAGTCAACGGCGCGCTGCAACCTGTGGTGCGGTCATCGAAACTGCGCAACGTGCCGGAGGAGGGGCTGTATGGCTTTATCCCGACCAGCTTGCTTGGGGCCTACCTGCCCGACACCTTCTTTTATGATGAGGGGTAAGGCATGATCCGCTACATCACGCTGCGCGTTCTGACGATGATCCCCACCTTGTTCCTCATTTCGGTTCTGGTGTTCACCATCATTGAACTGCCGCCGGGGGATTTCTTTGAAAGCTATGTGTCAGAATTGCAGGCACTTGGCGAGGAAGCTGACCTTGCCGAAATAGAGGTGCTGCGCGAACGCTATGGCTTTGATCAACCCCAGATCGTGCGCTATTTTCGCTGGGCCGGGGGGATGCTGACCGGGGATTTCGGGTACAGCTTTGAATACCGCCTGCCGGTGAATGAAGTGGTGGGCGACCGCTTGTTCCTGACCGTGATCCTGTCGGTGCTGACCATCCTGTTCACTTGGGCCTTGGCCTTTCCCATTGGCATCTATTCGGCGACGCATCAGTACAGCTGGGGCGATCATGGCCTGACGTTTCTGGGCCTGATCGTAATAGCGATCCCGAACTTTATGCTGGCATTGGTGATGATGTATTTTGCCAATACGTGGTTTGGCGTGTCGATCGGCAACCTGATGGACCGCCAGTATTTGAATGAACCGTTCAGTTGGGCCAAGTTTTCGTCGATCCTGTCGCATATCTGGATCCCTGTATTCATCATCGGCACAGCGGGCACGGCGGGCATGGTGCGGCGGCTGCGGGCCAACCTGCTGGATGAATTGCAAAAGCAGTATGTCACCACGGCGCGGGCCAAGGGGCTGCACCCGCGCAAGGTGCTGCTGAAGTACCCGCTGCGGATGGCGCTTAACTTCTTCATCTCAGACATCGGGTCGATCCTGCCTGCCATGATCTCGGGCGCGGAAGTCACTGCTATTGTGCTGTCGCTGGAAACCACCGGGCCAATGCTGATCAGGGCGCTGCAAAGCCAGGATATGTATCTGGCGGGGTCGTTCCTCATGTTTCTGGCCTTCCTTACGGTGATTGGCGTGCTGATTTCGGACATCGCGCTGGCCTTGCTTGACCCCCGCATCCGCCTTGGCGCAGGAAGCAGCAAATGACCAAAGACGAACTTCCCGCCCCTGGCGAGCCGATGGGGCACTATGTTTCAAACGCTCCGTTTGATCCGTATGAGGCCGAAAAGGCCGGGTCCGCGCAGACCAAGTTTGCCCAAGCCAGCCAGTTGCAACTGATGTGGTGGCAGTTTCGCAAGCACCGCATTGCATACTGGTGTGGGGTTTTCCTCATCGCGATCTATGCCTCGATCTTTGTCAGTGAATTTCTGGCCCCCTACAACCAGCAAACACGCAACACTGACTTCTTGTATGCCCCGCCGCAGGCTGTGCATCTGTTCCATGATGGCAGCTTTGTCGGCCCCTTCGTGTACGGGCGTACCCAGGTGCTGGACATGGAAACCCTGCGCCGGGTGTACACCGATGATCCGGCCAAGGTGCAGCCGCTGCGGTTCTTTTGCTCGGGCGACGCGTATAATTTCTGGGGCATGATCCCCGCCACTCTTCACTTTGTCTGCCCCGCCAAAGACGGCCAGATGTTCCTGCTGGGCACTGACCGTCTGGGCCGCGATGTGTTGTCGCGTACCATCTATGGCGCGCGCATCTCTCTGACCATCGGCATCCTTGGTGTGACGATGAGCTTCATCCTCGGCATCGTGATCGGCGGTCTCGCGGGCTATCATGGCGGCTGGTTTGACGCGATCACGCAGCGGATCATCGAGGTGCTGCAATCCATTCCGTCGATCCCGCTGTGGATGGCGCTGGCCGCCATCATCCCGGTGACGTGGAGCCCGATCCTTGTCTACATGGGGATTACCGTGATTCTTGGCTTGCTGGACTGGACGGGGCTTGCCCGTGCCGTCAGGTCCAAACTCTTGGCGCTGCGCGAGGAAGACTATGTGCTGGCGGCCCGACTTATGGGGGCTGGCAGCAGCCGAATCATCGGGCGGCACATGGTGCCGGGGTTCATGTCGCACCTGATCGCGACGGCCACCCTGACCATCCCCGCTATGATCCTTGGCGAAACTGCCTTGTCCTTTCTTGGCATTGGCCTGCGCGCGCCAATCTCCAGTTGGGGCATTTTGCTGACAGAGGCCCGCAGCGTGAACATCATTGCCCTTTACCCGTGGCTGATGTTCCCGGTGATCCCGGTTATTCTGGTGATTTTAGCCTTCAACTTTCTTGGTGACGGGTTGCGTGATGCTGCTGACCCCTACAAATAATCAGACCCGCTAGTAAGGCGTACTGCATGAAAAACCGTTTTGAAAACGCCCGTGTCCTGATGTACAGCCATGACACGTTCGGCTTGGGCCATCTGCGACGCTGCCGTACGATCGCTCATGCGCTGGTCGAAGAATATCGCGGGTTGATGGTGCTGATCATCTCTGGCTCGCAAATCGCGGGGGCATTTGACTACCGTGCCCGGGTGGATTTTGTGAAAATCCCAAGTGTGATCAAGCTGCGCAACGGGGAATATTCCTCGCTGTCCGAACATATTGATGTGGCCGACACCATCAAGATGCGCCGGTCGATCATCCGCCACACCGCCGAGACCTTCGCTCCCGATATCTTCATCGTGGACAAGGAACCGATGGGCCTGCGCGGTGAGATTGAGGAAACCCTCGTTTATCTGAAAGGGCAGGGGACCACCCTTGTTCTGGGCCTTCGCGAGGTGATGGACGCCCCCCGCCTGTTGGATGCCGAATGGAAGCGCAATGATGTGATGGGCAAAATCGACCGCACCTATGACCACATCTGGGTCTATGGCCCGCCTGATTTTTACGACCCGCTGACCGGCCTTGATGTGCCGCAATCCGTGCGTGACCGGATGGATTTCGTGGGCTTTCTGCAACGCCGCGCCTTGCACGAAAACCTGTCCACACAGCGGCCGGATGGCGATTACATCCTTGTCACTACCGGGGGCGGCGGTGACGGCGCCGATCTGGTGGACGACGTGATGAACGCTTATCTGCACGATCCGACACTGGACCAAAAGGCGCTGATTGTGCTTGGCCCCTATATGCCGGGCGAACAGCGGGCCGAATTTCTGCGCAAGGGTCAGGAAATCCGCCAAGTGCAGGTGATCGAGTTTGACACCCGGATGGAAGAACTGATTGCCGCCTCACGCGGCGTGGTCGCCATGGGCGGCTACAACACCTATTGCGAGATATTGTCCTTCGACAAGCCGGCGCTGATCGTGCCACGCACCGTGCCGCGTGAGGAACAGCTTTTACGCGCCACCCGAGCCGCCGAACTGGGAATGGTCGACATGCTGCTGCCGGAGGAAGCCCACGACCCCGCCCGCATGGCTGCTGCCCTGCGTGCCTTGCCGCATCGCAATCCACCCTCGTACGGCACCCCCGGGTTGCGGATGGAAGGTCTGCCCAACATCGCGCGGCTGGTGGGTGATGACCTGCGTGCCCGTGCCGAGGCGCCAGAAAGCCTCGCCACGGCAGAGTGACGGCGATGCGTCTGGTGGTGGTGGTCAAGGGCTATCCGCGCCTGTCGGAAACCTTCATCGCGCAGGAATTGCGCGGGCTGGAACTGGCGGGGTTTGATCTGGTGATCGTATCGCTGCGCCACCCGACCGATAAAAAGCGCCAT
>JANNNF010000278.1:0-2775 GCA_031398405.1 Rhodobacterales bacterium
CCTGAAAAGCTATTTCCCGATCAAAAGGCTCACCGGGGGCAAAGTCCCAGATCGCGGCCAATACCAGAATGGTGCAAATAAGGGCACGCCCCAAAATTTTGCCAAAGCGCTGCATGTGCTAGCTTTCCGTTGTTTCGGTGACGGCCTGTACGATCAGGGCAAGGCAATCGGGCGTAGAAAACCGATGGTCGGCCCCTTTGACCAGCGTCAGGCGGATATCGGGGCCAGTGGCGTGATTCAGCAGCGACAGCGCGACAGTGGGCGGCACGTCGGTATCGGCGGTGCCTTGCAGCAAGCGCACGGGGAAGGGCAGCGGCAGGGGGGTATGCAGGACAAGATTGTTTTGGCCATCCGTCAGCAGATGGCGGGTAAAGATGTAGGGATCGGGGGAGTAGCTGGAAGGTTCCTCATACTGCCCGGTTGCCTCAATCTGGACCTTGTGTGCAGGAGTGAAAGTCTCCCACATCCGGTCAGTGAAATCGGGGGCGGCGGCGATGCCGACCAATCCAGCAACCCGTTCAGGAAACTGGCGGGCCAGCAGCAAGGCGATCCAGCCGCCCATCGAGGAGCCGACAAGGATTTGCGGCCCGGCAGTTTGCGCCAGCATGTGCGCTGCATCCTGCGCCCAGTCGCTGATACTGCCATCCAGAAACGCACCCGACGACACACCATGGCCGGAATAATCAAACCGCAAAAAGGCGCGGCCCGTGGCATGGGCCCAAGCTTGCAAATGCAGCGCCTTGGTGCCCGTCATGTCGGATTTGAAGCCGCCAAGGAAGATCACACCCGGCCCGTTGCCGGGGGTACGGTCATAGGCCAGCACGCGACCTTGAGGCGTGGTGATGAAATCAGGCATCGCAGGCTCCTTCTTCGCACCCTCCATAGCGCGGAGGCGTTGACTTTGCCATGCCACCATCGCAAAACCGCCATCGACATAACCCGCAACCGGGCGTTTCGTAGGCGCCAAAACGACGAGGAGGACAGCCATGTCCCAGATTTCCCTGACTTTCCCTGATGGCAACAGCCGCGACTATCCGGCAGGTGTGACGCCTGCCGAAGTGGCCGCATCCATCAGCACCAGCCTTGCCAAAAAGGCCGTTTCCGCAAGCGTCGGCGGCGTGCATTGGGATTTGCAATGGCCGATCCCGGCAGATGCCACCATTGCGATCAACACAATGGCCGATGATGGCCCGGCACTGGAACTGATCCGCCATGATCTGGCGCACATCATGGCGCGCGCGGTGCAGGAAATCTGGCCCGACGTGAAGGTCACCATCGGCCCTGTGCGCGATTATGGCTGGTTCTATGACTTTGACCGGGCCGAGCCGTTCACGCCCGAAGATCTGGCCGTGATTGAGGCCAAGATGAAACAGATCATAAACGCGCGTGACCCCGTGCGCACCGAAATCTGGCCGCGTGCCCGCGCGATTGCGTTTTATGAGGCCGCGGGCGAGCCGTTCAAGGTAGAACTGATCGACCGCATCCCGGAAGGCGAGGATTTGCGGATGTATTGGCACGGAAATTGGCAGGATTTCTGCCGGGGTCCGCATCTGGCCAACACAGGGCAAGTGCCTGCCGACGCGTTCAAGCTGACCCATGTGGCGGGGGCCTATTGGCTTGGCGATGCCAGCCGCCCGATGTTGCAGCGGATATATGGCCTCGCGTTCAAGAACCGCGATGATCTGAAGGCGCATCAGACCATGCTGGAGGAGGCCGCCAAACGCGATCACCGCAAGCTGGGCCGGGAAATGGAGTTGTTCCATTTGCAGGAAGAAGCGCCGGGGATGGTATTCTGGCACCCCAACGGCTGGATGATTTACCGCACGCTGGAAGACTACATGCGAGGGCGTCTGCGGGTGGCGGGCTATAAGGAAATCAAGACGCCGCAAGTGGTGGACCGGGTGCTGTGGGAAAAATCGGGCCACTGGGAGGCTTACCGTGAAAACATGTTCATCGTCGAGGTGGACGAGGAAGGCGCGAAGGAAAAGCGTATCAACGCCCTGAAGCCAATGAATTGCCCTTGCCATGTTCAGGTGTATAATCAGGGGCTTAAATCCTACCGCGACTTGCCGTTGCGGCTGGCAGAGTTCGGTTCATGCCACCGATATGAATCGTCGGGGTCGATGCATGGGCTGATGCGGGTGCGGGGCTTTACGCAGGATGACGCGCATATCTTTTGCACCGAAGAACAGATTGAAGGTGAATGTGCGGCCTTCATTCAGCTTTTGTCCAGCGTTTACAAAGACCTTGGGTTCGAGTCTTTCGACATTAAACTGTCTACCCGCCCCGATGTGCGCATCGGCACAGATGCGCAATGGGACAAGGTGGAAGGCGCGTTGCAGGGGGCCATCGAAAAGCTGGGCCTGCCCTATGAGATCAACCCCGGCGATGGCGCGTTCTACGGCCCCAAGCTCGATTTCAAGCTGACCGACGCGATTGGGCGCCAGTGGCAATGCGGCACCTTCCAGGTGGATCCGAACTTGCCCGACCGTCTGGGGGCGGAATACGTGGGCGAGGATGGGGCCAAGCACCGCCCCTACATGCTGCACCGCGCCATTCTGGGCAGTTTTGAGCGGTTCATCGGCATCTTGCTGGAAAACTACGCCGGGCGCTTGCCGTTCTGGCTGGCCCCCCGGCAGGTTGTGGTGGCAAGCATCGTGTCAGATGCCGATGGGTTTGCGCATGAGGTGGTGGCCGCGCTGCAAAAAGCGGGGGTCCGGGCCGAGGCGGACGTGCGCAACGAAAAGATCAACTACAAGGTGCGCGAGCATTCGG
>JANNNF010000308.1:0-8129 GCA_031398405.1 Rhodobacterales bacterium
GCCGGGCGCGGGTGGCGGGTGCGCCTCGACCATAGCCCCCAGCCAGGTGTTCAACCGTGCCGTCGCGATACGCTTGTTCCACACATCATGCGCCTTGCGGATGGCGTCGTGCAGGCGGTCCAGCCCCCGGCCCGTCTTGGCGGAAACCGTGACCAAGGGTGCCCCGCGCAACTGGGGCAGCAGACGATCAAACATCTCTTTCAGCTCGGCCAGCTTTTCCTGCTTTTCGCCCTCAAGATCCCATTTGTTTACCGCAATCACGACCGCACGGCCCTCGGTTTCGGCGAAATCGGCGATCCGCAAATCCTGCGTTTCAAACGGAATATCGGCGTCCAGCAGCACCACGACCACTTCGGCAAAACGCACAGCGCGAATGCCGTCAGACACTGACAGCTTTTCCAGCTTTTCCACGATCCGCGCTTTTTTTCGCATGCCCGCCGTATCGAAAATGCGGATCGGCGTACCCTGCCATTCGGCGCGCACTGAAATCGCATCGCGGGTGATGCCTGCCTCTGGCCCGGTCAGCAGGCGGTCATACCCGAGAATCTTGTTGATCAGCGTCGATTTGCCAGCGTTCGGGCGACCAATCACGGCAATCTGCAGCGGTTTCTGGTCGGTCGGACGGTGGAAGGTTTCCTCCGGCTCAAGCTCCGCGTCTTCCTCGGACAGATCCACATCCACATCGGGGGCGTTCTCGGCCTCACGCTCGGAAAACTCACCCTCCAGCGGGCGCAGGATGTGATAGAGGTCATCCATCCCCTCGCCATGTTCGGCCGACAGCCGGACAGGTTCACCCAGACCCAGCGACCATGCCTCAATCGCCCCGGCGTCGCCTGCTCGACCTTCGGCCTTGTTCACCCCCAAAATCACCCGCGCGCCTTTTTTGCGCAGAATGTCAGCGAACACTTCATCGGTAGCCGTCACGCCAACCCGGCCATCCAGCAAGAACAGGCAGACATCAGCCATATCGACCGCGCGTTCGGTCAGGCGGCGCATTCGGCCCTGAAGGCTGTCATCCGTCACATCCTCTAGCCCTGCGGTGTCGATCACGGTAAAGCGCAGATCGAACAGTTTGGCATCCCCCTCGCGCAGGTCGCGGGTCACACCGGGCTGGTCGTCGACCAACGTCAGTTTGCGCCCAACCAGGCGATTGAACAGGGTGGACTTGCCCACATTGGGGCGGCCCACGATGGCAAGGGTAAAGCTCATGTCATGCGTCCGGAAATAAACAAGCGCCCCGCATACAGCGGAACGCCCTTAACGGAAAGCGTGAAGTTGTCCGTTGCCGCCCACGATATACAACATGCCGCCCGCAATTGCTGGCTGTGCTGCTGCTCCGCCCGGAATTTCGGCCGTGGCGGTCAGGCTGCCATCGGCAGGGTTGAACATACGCAGCACCCCATCGCCCGAGGCCACGACAATACGCCCCCCCGCCAGCAGCGGGCCGTAATGCGCTGTGATGCCTTCGCGCTTGGCCGGCTTGTCGTTCAGGTAGTATGGCATCTCGACCGACCAGATCACATCGCCGGTGGCCGCATCCAGCCGCACCAGACGGGCCTCATCGTTGATCAGGAACAGCGAACCACCTGTCACGACCATCGGCCCCATGGCACCTTCGCCCGCCGACCAGATGCGTTCGCCCGAACTGAGAGAGACTGCCGCCGTCCGGCCCGCCGCCGTGCCTGCATAGATGACACCGTTCGAAATCACCGGATCGCCGGTCACGTCCGGACTAGACGCAAAGGCCCGGCCCGGGCGTTTTCCGGCCAAGGACACTTGCCACGCCTGCTGGCCTGATCCTGCCTTCACAACCGCCTTGAGATCGCCTGAGCTGGACGGGAACACCACCGCCCGGTCGCCAATCGCGGGCGAGGCGCTGCCGAGCATGCCTGTAAAGCCCGGGGTCCCCCCCAACTGCCACACCACCTTGCCACTATCCGCCGCAATCGCCCAAGCCGACCCGTCGCGCGCGCCGACATAAACCACGCCGCCATCAACCGAAGGCGCGCCCACCAGCACCGATTCAACCCGCTGCCGCCAGACCACCGCGCCGCTTGATGCATCGAGCGCGACCAGCTCGCCATATCCCGTGGTTGCGTAGATGCGGCCTTGACCCGCGGCCAAACCACCGCCTGAAACTTCGCCGCCCCGGTCATATCCCGCCGTCAAGTCCACCGACCATAGCGTTCCGCCACCGGTCGATGTGGCGGTCACAACGGTGCGCGCGTCCATGGTGAACACCCGGCCACCCTCTACCACTGGCGCTGCAGCAATGCGGTTGCGGCGGCTGTTGCCAGTCCCGATGGCCGCACTCCACACCCGTTTCGGGGCCGAAGACAGCGCTGAATGCGGCACCAGATGGCGGGCATTGCCCGCGCGGTGCGTCCAATCGGCGTTCGACACCTGGCCCGGCAAGCTGATCGGCACACTTTGGTTGGCCGCGCGCAGGGCCGGAGTGGTGGGGGCGGGTTCACCCTCAACCGCGAGGCTCGCGTCCAGTTCGGCGCGTACCGGAAAGCGTTCGCCTTCCAAAATAACTTCCTTCTCGCAGCCTGCCAACGCAAGGATCAGCGCCAAAGGACCAAGCATAACCTTGGTCGCAGTGCCCCGCATCACTCGTCCATTCCGTTCGACCTTCACTGCGAGGCTCCCTGTTTTATTACGTATCGCCAAGCACCTGGCGTATTGTCATTCACCCGCAGGCAAGCTGGCGGGCGCATCCGTGGCGGCAGGCACAACAGGTTCGGGCGGGGTGCCGCCAAGCGCCGTGATCATCTGCACCACGCGGCTGCGCAGGGCGGCTGATGCCTCTTGTTCCTGCGCAAGACTGGTCAAAGCAGTGATTGCATCGGCAGGCTTGCCATCTTCAATCATCAGATAGGCCAGTTGTTCCAACGCCATGGGCCGGTAAGGTTGACCGGGTGCCGAGATCGGATCAAGCGCTGCCTTGCGGTCGGCCAGCGGCATCTCTGCCCCCGCCACGATCACGCGGCGCAGGGTGGCAAGATCGCGGTAGCTGGCAGGAAGGCTCGCATCGGTGGCGACCCTGTCCAGCGCGGCAAGCGTACCCGCCTTGTCGTCAACCGGGTCCGAAGCAAGGATCAACTGTTGCAACGCCACCTGCGGGCCAGTTGCGGGGATGGCCGACAGGGCCGTCCGGCGTTCAGGCGCCGTTGTCGATTCCAGTGCCGTCAGCACGCCATCGCCAAACACCTGCGCACGCTGACTTACGCGCGATTTCGACCATTCGTTGTAGGCCGACCCGCCCACCACGCCGATCACCAGCACCAAACCGATCCAGCCATATTTACGGAATCCCGCATAAAGGCGGTCCCGGCGGACCTCTTCGGTCACTTCGTCGATAAAGCTTTCGGGGTTGCTCAAAGGCCAGTCTCCGTTTCTTTCCCCCGTCTTATACGGGATGCCGGGGGCTTGCCAAGCCCCGCCTCCGGGTGTGGGCGCGGATCACAAGGGGCGTGCCGCTGTAAAATCGACAAGGTGTTGCCCAGCTCGGCCAAATCAGCAACGCCAAACACGGTGATCCGGTTACCTGACCCAAAATCAAACCGCAGCATGTCCCCCAGTTCGGTGCCGTAATGGTCAAACAACTGTGTCGCTGTCAGCAATGTTTGATTGCCGATCAACCGTTTGCTGATCGTGATCCGCAGAGTGTTCAGGAATGCCAAATTCCGGCCATCCTTGGCAAGATCACATGGCCACTACGACCTCCATCTCCTCATCCGCGGATTGGCGCGCCCACATGGCGGCATAGCGGCCACCACTGGACAGCAGGTCTTCATGGCGGCCCTGTTCCAGAATACGGCCGTCTTCCATCACCACGATCAGGTCGCTGTCGGCAATGGTGGACAGGCGGTGCGCAATCGTGATCACGGTACGCCCGCGCCCCATGTCGCGCAGGCTGTCCTGGATGGACCGTTCGGTTTGGGTATCGAGGGCGCTTGTGGCCTCGTCGAGCACCAGAATGGGCGGGTCTTTCAGCAAGGTGCGGGCGATGCCAACACGTTGTTTTTCACCGCCCGACAGTTTCAGGCCACGTTCACCCACCGTCGTTTCATAGCCGTCTGGCAAGGATACAATGAAATCATGGATACGCGCGGCGCGGGCGGCGGCCTCCACCTCGGCGCGGGTCGCGCCATCACGGCCATAGGCGATGTTGTAATATACGGTATCGTTGAACAAAACGGTGTCTTGCGGCACCACGCCAATAGACGCGTGAAGTGAGGATTGCGTCACGGCGCGCAAATCCTGCCCGTCAATCCTGATCGCCCCGCCGGTCACATCATAAAAGCGGAACAACAAGCGCCCGATGGTCGATTTGCCCGACCCTGACGCGCCGACAAGTGCCACCTTTTCCCCTGGACCAACACGCAGCGAAATGCCTTTCAGGATTTCACGGCTGGGCTCATAGGCGAATTGCACATCCTCGAACACGACCTCTGCGCCGCGCACGGCAAGGGGTTTGGCACCGGGTGCATCCAGAACTTCGGCAGGTTGGTTCAACAGACCAAACATCTGCCCCATATCCACCAAAGACTGACGGATTTCGCGGTAAACTGTGCCAAGGAAATTCAGCGGCATGGTGATCTGAATCATATAGGCGTTGACCATGACAAAATCGCCAACCGTCAACTGGCCGTTTTGCACCCCGACCGCCGACATCGCCATCACGATCACCAGACCCGTGGTGATCAGCGCCGCCTGCCCCACATTGAGAAACGCCAGCGACAGCCCGGTTTTAACCGCTGCTGCCTCATACCGCTGCATTGCGCCATCATAGCGGCCAGCCTCACGCGATTCGGCGTTGAAGTATTTGACAGTTTCAAAATTAAGCAGACTGTCGATGGCCTTCTGGTTGGCATCGGTATCTTGATCATTCATTTCGCGCCGCAGTTTTACCCGCCATTCGGTGACTTTCAGGGTGAAGGTCACATAAAGCCCGATGGTGATCACGACCACCGCCATATATTGCCAGCCAAACACCACCGCAAAAATCACTGCGACCATTGACAGTTCAAGAATAAGAGGCCCGATGGACAGCAGCATAAAACGCAGCAGGAAATCGACGCCCTTGACCCCGCGTTCGATAATGCGGCTCAGGCCCCCGGTTTTACGGGTGATGTGATACCGCAGGCTCAGGCGGTGAATATGGGTGAAGGTTTCCAGCGCCAACTGCCTCAGCGCCCGCTGGCCGACCCGCACAAACACTGCGTCTCGCAATTCGCCAAAGGCCACCGCCCCCAGACGCGCCATGCCATACGCCACCGTCAGGCCAACCGCCGTCAGCCCCATTAAGGTGCCCGGGCCCGGCGCGTCGCCTGCAAGCGCGTCAACCGCCTCTTTATAGATGAACGGCGTGGTAATCGACACGAGCTTTGCCATCAACAGCATCACCATCGCCACCACGACCCTGCGTTTGACCCACGCCTGACCGTCGGGCCACAGATACGGCAGCACCCGCAGAATGGTTTGCCAACCGCTGGAGGGGCGATCCGGCTGATCGGTGGATGTGGCAGATTTGGTGGCGCGGCGCATGCGGAGCTTCCTTTGGCGCGGCGCTGATCCCTGGTTGAACGGCGTCGCAAACTATGGCAATGTTATTTCAACTGTACGTGAGTAGTTGAAGGATGGATCGAAGTAAAGTCCTTGAAAGCCTGTCGGCCCTTTCGCATGAGGCCCGGCTTGATCTGGTGCGTCTGCTGATGCCGCTAGGTGATGCGGGTTTGCCTGCCGGAGACATAGGGCGGGCTTTGGGCCTGTCTGCCTCGCGCCTGTCATTTCATCTGGCAGCGTTAGAGGGGGCTGGGCTGATCCGGTCGCGCCGGGTGGCGCGCAATGTGATTTATTCGGTCGATGCCGCAGGCATGGGGCGCACCATCGCCTATCTTTTGAACGATTGCTGCATGGACCACCCCGAGGTGCTTGCATGTTGCCGGAGTGCCAAACACCACGGGGCCGTTGATCAAATCCTTGCCGATCCGGTTGCGATCACTCGGGTTGGGGAATCGTAAACACCTGACCGGGATAGATCAGGTCAGGGTTGCGGATTTTATCCTTGTTGGCCTCAAACACCTGCACATACAGCACCCCGTCGCCAAAGTTTTCACGTGCAATGCCCCAGAGGGTAAAGCCGGGTTGCACGGTGATGGACACCGGGGCCGGAGCGGGTTGTGCCTCGACTGACGGGGCCTCGGGGGCTGCGACTGCCACCGCGACCACTGGGCCATCGGCAGCGGGGGCTTGCGTGGCCGATTCCACGGCCGGGACCGGGGCTATGGCAGGGTCTTGCGTTGCAGTCACCACAGGAGCGGGACTGATTGGGGCGGGACTGTCTGGGGCGGGACTGTCTGAGGCGGCCCCGTCTGTGGTGGCCCCGTCTGTGGCGGCCCCGTCTGTGGCGGCCCCGTCTGTGGCGGCCCCGTCTGTGGTGGCCCCATCTGTGGTGGCCCCATCTGTGGTGGCCCCGTCTGTGGTGGCCCCGTCTGTGGTGGCCCCGTCTGTGGTGGCCCCGTCTTGGGGAACGGGTGACGCGTTGCCTTCTGCGATGACCACTGGGGCTGTTGGCTCTGCGCTTGCCACTTCATCGACGGTTGCCTCTGGGCTTGCCACGGCAGCCAAGGCCTCTAGCGTTTCGCGTTTGAACGGCGTTTCAAACCGTGACGTCACGCGTCCCGCTTCATCCACCTGATCCACCCGCAAGGTATAGATCCCGGGGGCGGTGTCGGGCAGAGTGGTCAGCCAATCGCCACTATCGGGCACCAAGGATGTCGCTATGGCCGCGCCATCCAAGTAAATGCGCACAAACGCCCCCGCCTGGCCCCGGCCGCCCAGTTGCACAGCGCCTGACGGGGTGTAGGTGATCGCATCCAGCGTGACATTGCTTGCAACGCCCGGATCCTCTGCAGCCCCCGGCTGCAACACCGTGCCCCCGGCATCTGTGATCATCACCGCGGCGGGTGCCGCTGTCGGGCTTGCCACAGGCTCTGAAACAGTTTCGGGCGCAACAGCGCTGTCGTCTGCCACAGCGACCGAAGGACCAACCAAAGGCTCCGCTGCTGCCACCACAACGGGCGGCACGATTGGCGCAATCGCCACAGTTTGCGCGGACGCAAGGCGTTTGCCATCTGGCATCACCGCCTCCAGCCGCATCAGGCGGGGCGAGTCTTTCGGCGGCAACGTAAATAAGGCGGCAAATTCACCCAAGGCAGTGGCGGTGACGCGGGCAACTTCCGCCCCGTCCACCATCACCGCAACCTCTGCCCCGGCAGGGGCACGTCCGGCCACAACGGCAGCCCCGTCTGCATCGACCCGCCAGTTGTCAAACTCCGGGGCGGTCAGGGGCGCATCCAAAGCCGCAGGTGGGCCGGCATCCACTGGATCAACCGCCGCTACCGCGCCAGTCGCTGGCTCGGGCGTGGCCTGCGCAACACCAGGTTGCCCTTCGGCCTCAGAGGCAACCGCTTCGGGGGCCGCCAGCGGAGCTGCAACCGCTTCAGGGGCCGCCAGCGGAACTGCAACCGGAACGGCCGCGTCACGCTGCCAGCCGACATACCCCAAGGCTGCGACAACAACCGCGGCCAGCACAGACACGCCCACGCGACCGCCTGTCCCCAAAGATGCCCAAGACGCCATATGTAATCCCCTAGTCGCGGCGCCTGTTCCCGGCCCCTGCTTTCCTTTCTACAAGAACCCCGATATCACGACGTAAAGCAACAGCTATCAGGCACCCTATGGCAACGGTCCGGTCCATCTGTGTATTCTGCGGCGCGCGAACCGGGTCAAACCCCGCCCACGCGGTACAAGCAACGGCCTTTGGCGCGGAAATAGCTGCGAATGGCTGGCGTCTGGTCTACGGCGCGGGCGATGTCGGGCTGATGGGGCAAGTGGCGCGCGCCGCGATGGACGCAGGGGCGCAGACGCTTGGCGTCATCCCGACCCATCTGATCAGCGCCGAACGTGGCAAGGCTGATCTGACCCAGTTCGTGATCACCCAAGACATGCACGAGCGTAAAAAGGTGATGTTCATGAACTCGGACGCCATCGTGGTGCTGCCGGGCGGGGCGGGCAGTCTGGACGAGTTTTTTGAGGTGCTGACCTGGGGCCAGATCGGA
>JANNNF010000522.1:0-5971 GCA_031398405.1 Rhodobacterales bacterium
GCTGAACGCCGCGGCGGGGCCGAGGTCGAATTGCCCGATGGCCATTTTCACCAGGTCAATGGACAGGAAGGTGGTGGAATTGCCCGGTCCGCCGCCTGTGACCACGAAGGGTTCGGTGTAGATCATGAAGCTGTCCATGAAGCGCAGCAGCACCGCGATCAGCAGCACGCCCCCCATTTTGGGCAGCTCGATATAGCGGAATACCGACCAGCGGCTGGCCTGATCAATCTTGGCGGCCTGATAATAGGCCTGCGGGATGGATTGCAGACCCGCATAGCACAGCAGGGCGACAAGACTGGTCCAGTGCCAGACATCCATCACGATCACGGTGGCCCACGCATCCAGCGCGTCGCTGGTATAGTTGTAGTCGATGCCAAGGGCAGCAAGCGTATGGCCCAGCAGGCCAATGTCAACCCGGCCAAAGATCTGCCAGATGGTGCCCACCACGTTGAACGGGATCAGCAGGGGCAGCGACATCAACACAAGGCAGAGGCTGGCCCAGAAGCCTTTCTTGGGCATGTTAAGCGCCACGAAGATGCCCAGCGGCACTTCGATGGCAAGGATGATCCCGGTAAACAGAATCTGGCGGCCAAGCGCGTCATGCAGACGCTCGGAGGTGACCATCTCCTCAAACCACTCGAGCCCCGCCCAGAAGAATTCATTATTGCCGAAGGTGTCGTTCACCGAATAGTTCACCACAGTCATCAGCGGCAGCACGGCAGAAAACGCGACCAGCACCAGCACCGGCAGGATCAGAAACCATGCCTTGTTATTTTGCGTCTTGTCCATCAGAGCGCCTTTCCTGCCACGCGCCAGTCATCGGCGTAGACGTTGATTTTGGACCGATCAAACGCCACGTGCGTCATGTCTGCACCCACGGCCATGCCTTCTGGCGCGATCAGGCTGAACGGATTGCCCATCAGTTCGGCCCGGATGATGCGATGACGGCCCACATCCTCGATGCGTTTTATGGTAATCGGCAGGCCTTCGCCAGCGGTGAGGCGGGCATATTCCGGGCGGATCCCGATCTGCGCGCGGCCTGTGATGGGGGCGTAGGCCGCCCCAAGGTCTACCGTCTTACCCGCGATGTGGGCTACCGACCCGTCCACCTTGGCATCCAGCAGGTTCATCCCCGGCGAGCCGATGAAATACCCCACAAACGTATGCGCCGGGGTTTCAAACAATTCCTCGGGCGTTCCCATCTGCACCACGCGGCCATCGTACATGACGACCACCTTGTCAGCAAAAGTCAGCGCCTCGGTCTGGTCATGGGTGACATAGATCATCGTGTGGCCGAATTGGCGGTGCAGTTGTTTCAGTTGCGTGCGCAATTCCCATTTCATGTGCGGGTCGATCACGGTGAGAGGTTCATCGAACAGAACCGCATTCACATCTTCGCGCACCATCCCGCGGCCAAGGCTGATCTTTTGCTTGGCGTCAGCGGTCAGGCCGCGTGCCTTGCGGGACAGGATCTCTTCCATACCGATCATCTGCGCAATGGATTGCACCCGTGACGCGATATAAGCCGCATCCATGCCCCTGTTGCGCAAAGGAAAGGCCAGGTTTTCGCGCACTGTCATGGTGTCGTAGACGACGGGAAACTGGAACACCTGAGCGATATTCCGGGCAGCGGTCTCGGCATCGGTCACGTCGGTATCGCCAAACAACACCCGGCCATGGCTGGGGCGCACGAGGCCGGAAATGATGTTCAAAAGCGTGGTCTTGCCACAGCCGGATGATCCCAGCAGCGCATAGGCCCCGCCGTCCTGCCAGACGTGATCCATTTCCTTCAACGCAAAATCCGCGTCCTTGGTAGGATTGGCATAGTAGCTGTGCGCAAGATTTTTGAGCGTAATCTGTGCCATAGGTCAGGCCGCCATCGCATAGGCGGCAGGGGCGGCCAGCGCCCCGTTCGCGTCAAAAAGATATATATGGGCGGGGTCCACCCAAGCCTGCACGGCGGTGCCAGCGGCCACATTTTGCACCCCGTGGACCAGACCAACCCATTTGTCGTCCCCGTGGGTGAGGTGAATAAAGGTTTCGGACCCGGTGATCTCACTCGCGGTCAGGGTGCAGTCAAACGCCACGGCAGCGCCCGACGGGCAGTGCAAGGTGATGTGGTTGGCGCGGAACCCCGCCATGTAGTGACCATCGGGAAGGGCGGCAAAGCTGCCTTCCGCAGGGGCCGAGGCGTCACCCAATGTGACACGGCCGCCGGACTTGCTGGCACCCACGAAATTCATCGGCGGGTCGGAGAACACCCGCGCGGTGGTGGCATCGGCGGGTTGGCGGTAAACCTGCGGTGTGAGGCCAAACTGCGTCACGCGGCCTTCCCACAGAGTTGCGGTGTTGCCACCCAGAAGCAGCGCCTCCTCGGGTTCGGTCGTCGCATAGACAAAGATCGCCCCCGAGGCTTCAAAGATACGGGGGATTTCTATGCGAAGTTCCTCACGCAGTTTGTAGTCGAGGTTGGCCAGCGGTTCATCCAGCAACACCAGCCCCGCGCCTTTGACCAAGGCCCGCGCCAAGGCGCAGCGTTGCTGCTGTCCGCCCGACAGTTCCAAAGGTTTACGCGTCAACATCGGTGTCAGCTTCAACATATCGGCGGTTTCCATGACCGCGCGGTCGATCTCGGCTTTCGATTTGCCCATCAGCCGCAGGGGCGAGGCGATGTTGTCATACACGTTCATCGCCGGGTAATTGATGAACTGCTGATAGACCATCGCCACCTTGCGGTCCTGAACGCGCATGCCTGTGACATCCGTTCCGTTCCAGATGATACGCCCGGTGGTCGGCACATCAAGGCCTGCCATCAGCCGCATCAGGCTGGTCTTGCCCGACGAGGTTGGCCCGAGCAGCACATTCATCGTGCCGCCCACCAGTGTCAGGTCGGTCGCGTGGATATGCGTGCGCCCTGCAACCACCCGTGACACGCCGTGAAATTCAAGCGACATCCCGTATCCTCATTCCGCCGCTGGCCGGGTGGCCCGGTCGGCACTGTTGGTCATATAGGCGTCAAGTGTCGCGATCTGCTCTGCCGACAGTCGAAGGCCCAGTTTGGTTCGCCGCCACACGACATCCGCCGCCCGTGTCGCAAATTCGTGCCGCATCAGCCATTTGACTTCGGCCTCGGTGAGGGTCGCGCCAAAATCGGTGCCCAGATCGCCGGGGTTCTGGGCATCGCCCAACACGGCCTGCGCCTCGGTGCCATACGCCCGGATCATGCGGCCCGCCCAGTAAGGCGTCAAGAACGGATAGCGGGCGGTCAGGGCGCGGGTCAGGGCCGCGACCCCATCTACCGGGAAATCGCCACCAGGCATTGCCACCCGGGCCGTCCATTTACCCGTGGCCTTGGGGAAATACGGTGCGAGTTTCTCCAACGCTGATTCCGCCAATCGGCGATAGGTGGTGATCTTGCCACCGAACACGTTCAGCAGGGGTGCGGCAGTCTGATCAAGGCTGAGGACATAATCCCGCGTGGCTGCCGTCGCCGATTTTGCCCCGTCATTATACAGGGGGCGCACGCCGGAATAAGCCCAGACCACATCTGCCGCCGTGACAGGTTTGGCAAAATACTGGCTGGCGAAATTGCACAGGTAATCGCGTTCGGCATCGGTGCAGACCGCGTCTTTGGGCGCTCCCTTGTGGTCCTGGTCGGTGGTGCCGATCAGGGTGAAGTCCTGCTCATACGGAATGGCAAAGATGATCCGGCCATCGGCGCCTTGAAAGAAATAGCACCGGTCGTGATCGTAGAGCTTTTTGGTGACGATATGGCTGCCCCGCACCAGACGCACGCCCTCGGTCGAATTGATCCGGGCGACGTTGCGGATGATGTCTTCGACCCAAGGGCCACCGGCTTTGACCAAAGCGCGCGCCTTGTGCTGTTCGCGCCCCTGTGGTCCGTCTGTCGTGATCACCCAATGGTCGGCGTTGCGGTCGGCCGAGACCACCCGCGTCTGCACCATCACCGTTGCCCCGCGCAGGGCTGCGTCGCGGGCGTTCAGGGCGACCAGACGGGAATCCTCGACCCAGCAATCGGAATATTCATAGGCTTTGACGAATTTCTTGTTCAACGGCTTGCCTGCCGGATCGCGTGTCAGATCCAGCGTGCGGGCAGCAGGAAGGATTTTGCGCCCCCCCATGGTATCATACATGAGCAGCCCCAGCCGGATCAGCCAGGCGGGCCTGCGCCCCTTCATCCACGGCATCACGCGTGACAGCAACCGCGAGGTGGGCGTGTCAGATTCGAATCGCATGTCAGGGTGGTAGGGCAACACAAAGCGCATCGGCCAACTGATATGGGGCATCGCTGTCAGCAGGGTTTCGCGTTCCTCCAGCGCCTCGCGCACCAGACGGAATTCGAAATACTCCAGATAGCGCAGCCCGCCATGGAACAGTTTGGTAGAGGCCGAGGAGGTGGCCTGCGCCAGATCGCCTTGTTCGGCAAGCGTCACGCTCAAACCCCGGCCCGTCGCGTCCCGCGCGATGCCGCAGCCGTTGATGCCGCCCCCAATAATGAAGAGATCGACCATATCTGGCCGCAGTGCGATGCTCACGTCGGTCTCCCCCCTTCGCGTTGCGACAAATTGACCCGAAAGAGCCGCCTGCGTCAATCCCAATTTTCGTTTTTGCGCCATTTTACCCAAAACGAACATTGAAGAAGATCACATGATGTTCTTTTCCGGCCAAACCCGGAAAAATGCTGCAACCGCAAAATATCGCGCGGCATTGCAGAGGGGGGGGCGTGGCGAATTGTGCCATTTCAGGCACGTCTTGTGCGCAATTCTGTGCAGCCACGCAGCATGGCGATTGATCTCGGCCCCAAAGCGAACATGCTGGCAGCACAAGGCGCGCGGCCCATGTAGCGGCGCACCACGAGGCAGAAGGTCAGGTCCACCGATGCAGGCAAATCAGCCCGGCAGAATCATGCTTGTCACCACGGTGAAGGACGAAGGTCCGAACATTCTGGAATGGATCAGCTATCACAGGATGATCGGCTTTACCGATATCGTGGTGTTCCAGAACAACTCCTTCGACACCACCGAACCTGCGCTGCGGATGCTGCACACGTTGGGGGTGATCCGCTATTACAACAACGACTTCCGCAAGGAAGGCGTCAAGCTGACCTATCAAAACCGCGCCTATCGACGTGCAGCCCGGCTGGATATGTACGGCGAGGCTGACTGGTGCATGGCGCTGGATGGCGACGAATTCCTCAAGGTCAATGTGGGGGCGGGCACGGTGCAAGACCTGATCGCCGCCGTAGGTGACGCCGACGAGCTGCGCCTGAACTGGCGGGTGTTCGGGTCCAGCCATCTGCGCACGCTGGACGAACGGCTGGTGACAGAGCGTTTCACACTGGCCAATGAGGGGTCTTTGCCGGAACGTCAGCCGATGCCCGTGAAAACCCTGTTTCGCACGGCCTCGTTCACCCGCCCCGGCATCCACCTGCCCAAAACCCCCAAGTTCGACTCGACCATCACCCGCAACGGGTCGGGCCGTGCTGCGTCTGACTTCATCACACGCGGATTTCAGGTCACGGACCCCGAGCCCTATAAACTGGCGCAGGTCAATCACTACATGGTCAAGGACAGCGACAGCTTCTTGATGAAATCCGCGCGGGGGTCGTCATCGCACCCTGACCGGGCCATCGCGTTGGATTACTGGCGCAAGCGCAATGTGAACACAGAACCCGATCTGGGTTTGGCCAATTTCGCAGACGTGCTGCGCCACGACATCGCGGCGCTGGATGCCCGGACCGGCGGCCGGCTGACCAAACAGCGCAACCGGTCCCTCCGGCAATGGCGTGACCGGATTGCCACGCTGAAGGCGCAACCCGAAATGGCAGAGCTGTACGAACAACTGGTCTGATAGTGTTCACTTTGGCTTAAATATCCCGGGGGTGCGGGGGCTGGCCCCCACCCGCCTGCCAGGGGCCCATCGCTAACCCGCCAGAAACACCCTTACCGTT
>JANNNF010000431.1:0-5487 GCA_031398405.1 Rhodobacterales bacterium
ACCAACTGGGTCGTAGCCGGGCGTTTACCGGCTGGATGTACGGCCAGATGCGCGACAGGTTTGGCGATTTCGGCATCGCGTCAGCGGAAGAGTTCTACCGCGCCGTCAACCGGGTGCAGCCGGGGTTCATTCGGACCGAAGCTGACGAGGTGCATTATAACCTGCATGTGATGATGCGGTTCGATCTGGAACGCGCGTTGATCCGGGGGGATTTGCAGGTGGCCGATCTGGAGGCCGCATGGAATGACCGCTTCCGAACTGATTTCGGAGGGGTGGTCGACCGGCCAAGCAACGGCATGTTGCAAGATGTGCATTGGTCCGTGGGTTTGTTCGGCTATTTCCCAACCTATACTTTGGGGAATGTCTATGCGGGTTGTTTGAACGGGGCGATGCGGGCGGCGGTGCCGGGGATCGACGAAGGGTTGGCGCAGGGCGATACGTCGCTTGCGACGGCGTGGTTGCGGGAGAATGTGCAGAGGTATGGGTCACGCTTTTCCCCGCGTGAAACCATCACGCAGGCCTGTGGTTTTGAACCAACGGAAGTGCCGTTTCTGGATTATCTTGAGGCCAAGTTCCGCGACCTTTACAGCCTTTAGGACCAGTCGGGAGGGCGCTTTTCGAGGAAGGCTGCGATGCCTTCCTCTGTGTCGCGCCACAGCATGTTATCCAGCATCGTCTTTCCTGCATGGGCGTAGGCATCGGCAAGGGTCAGCCCTTGCTGTTCATAGAACGCGGCTTTTCCGATTTTGACGGCGGCGGTCAGTTTGCTGGCCAGCACGTGGGCAAGGGATAGGGTGGCGCTGTCCAGTTCGGCGTCGGGCACCACTCGGTTGACCAAGCCAACCTCATAAGCGCGGGTGGCCGTGATGAACGCGCCGGTGGTCAGCATCTCAAATGCTATGGCGGGGGGGATCTTGCGGGTCAGTGCGACCATGGGAGTAGAACAGAACAGGCCGATGTTCACGCAGTTGACGCCAAAACGGGTAGACTCGGCGGACACTACCATATCGCAACTTGCAGCAAGCTGACACCCGGCAGCAGTGGCAATGCCGTGGCAGGCGGCGACTACGGGCTGGGGCAGGGTGGGGATGGCCTGCATTACTGCGGCACACCGGGTGAACAGGTCGTGGAAATAGGCGGCCCCTTTGTCAGACGCTTGGCGCGCGGCTTGCATTTCGCGCAGATCGTGGCCAGCACAGAACGCACGGCCTGCGCCACGCAATATCACTACACGGGTTTGCATATCGGATTGCAGGGCGGTGAACTGATCCGACAACGCGGCCAGCATGGCGTCTGACAGGGCGTTCAAGCTGTGCGGAGCGTTCAATGTCAGGGTGGCGATGCCGTCCTGATCATGGCGCAGCAGAAGGGGGTCGGGCATCGGGCACCTCTTTTGATGTGAGATTGACCGGATTTGCGTGGCCTTGGAATAGGACAAAAGACCTGCGCGGCAGGGCTGGCCATTTTGTGCCAGTCAGGGTCAATTGGCGGCAACAAAAAGGAGTGCAAATTTTGGCTTTGGTCATGACGGCGACAGAGTTGCAGGCGTTTTTGCTGCGAGATTTTGGGCAAGTCGCTGAGGACTTCAATGTCGATCATGCCGATGAAGGTGGAGTGACATTGCGCCTGCGGGTTGCGGAGCGGCATTTGCGCCCAGGTGGCACAGTGTCGGGGCCGTCAATTTTTGCTCTGGCGGATGTGGCGATGTATCTGGCCATCCTGTCGCAGATTGGGCCAGTGGCGCTGACCGTCACAACCAATGCGTCCATCGACTTTATGCGCAAGCCGCAGGCGGGGCGCGATATGCTGGGGCAAGCACGGGTTTTGAAGCTGGGGCGGTCTCTTGCTATGGGAGATGTGCTGTTGTTCAGCGACGGCAGCCCTGATCCCGTGGCTCGGGCGGGGCTGACCTATTCCATTCCGCCAAAATGATCAGGGTTTGGGCTTGGCAAAGCGGCCTTCAATCGTGGCCCCACTTTCGATGATCAGCGATTGATAGATGATGTCAGCGGTCACATGGGCAGCGGCGCGCATGGTAAAGGAGTCGGTTGTGACGCTGCCATCCAGCTTGCCTTTGACTTCTATGGTCTCGGCGGTAACGGACCCAGCGATGCGGCCTTCCGACCCGATGACAACGGTTATGGCCGTCAGGTTGCCGTCAATCTCACCCATCACTTCAACGGACCCGGTTGACGTGATTTCACCAGTTATTTTCAGGTCGGACGCAAGGATGGACCGGGCAGCATTGCCGGTGTTGCCCGAGGCCGGGCGCGGCGGGGCAGAGGTCGGGTCGGTCGTCTTGCTGAACATCGCGTCAATTCCCATACATATAGATGGCGATAAGGGGGGAAGTGTGGCCTTGGGTCAAGGCCCGCCGCAGTTACCAGGGCCGATGCGGGCGAATTTTGCGCATCACAGCTGTGCCTATCACGGCAATCTGATGTCGGTTTCGGGCCTGACGCGCGGGCTGCAGGGTGGTCTGATGGCCATCGGAACAGATGATGTGAAGGGATGTACTATGACTGCGACGGATGCCGATGGCTTCTTCACCCCGGTGTCGGGGTTCGACTTGCCACGATTCGCAGGGGTGCCCACCTTTATGCGCCTGCCGCTGGTCGGGTTTGACCACCCTCGGATCGGCGAAGTTCAGGTGGGGTTCATCGGCGCGCCCTGGGATGGCGGCACGACCAACCGCCCTGGTGCGCGGCATGGGCCACGCCAGATGCGCGATGCATCGACCATGATACGCGCGCAAAACGGCGTCAGCGGCGTGCGCCCTTTTGAGGCCCTTCGCTGTGCTGACTTGGGCGATGTAGGGCCAAACCCGGCCGATCTGATGGATAGCCTTGCGCGCATGGAGGCGTTCTATTCCCGCGTGCGCGACTTGGGGATTTTGCCGCTTACGGCGGGGGGCGACCATCTGTGCACACTGCCAATCTTGCGGGCGCTTGCGAAGGATCGTCCATTGGGCATGATTCACTTCGATAGCCATACTGATCTGTTTCACAGCTACTTTGGCGGCACGATGTATACCCACGGCACCCCGTTTCGCCGGGCGGTTGAGGAAGGTCTGCTTGACCCCGCCCGCGTAACCATGATCGGAATCCGGGGCACCACCTATGATAGTGAAGACCGTGATTTTGCACATGCGGTCGGAATACGGGTAATCCCGATGGAGGAACTGCACGTCCGTGGGCCCGAGGATGTGATGGTCGAGGCGCGGGATAGGGCTGGGACGGGCGATACTTATGTGTCCTACGATATCGACTTTGTGGACCCGGCCTTTGCGCCCGGTACGGGCACGCCGGAACTGGGCGGGCCGAATAGTTGGCAAGCGCTGCAAATGGCGCGGTTGCTGAAGGGGGTCAACATCGTCGGGGCTGACCTCGTGGAAGTCTCGCCCCCCTTCGATCCGTCGGGGGCGACGGCCTATCTGGGGGTGTCGGTCCTGTTTGAAATTTTATGTGTGATGGCGACCTAGGGGCCCAACCCTCTTCTTGGCCTTGGCCAAGACTTCCCCGGGATATCTGAACAAAAGTGAAAGCGGATACGTCAATGACTGTAGATATGGTGATCTTCAACGCAAAAGTCCTGACGATGGACGATGCCCAGCCGCGCGCAACGGCTGTGGCGGTGGCTAAGGGGCGGATCGTGGCTGTGGGCGGCCATGAGGTCGCGACACTTGCAGCGTCGCGTAGAATAGATGCCGGTGGGCGGTCCCTTCTGCCGGGGTTTGTGGAAAGCCACTTGCATCTGGTGCTGGGCGGGGCGGAACTGACGCAGTTGCAATTGGGCGGCATGTCAGGCTTCGACACGCTGCAGCAGGCGTTTTCAACGTATGCGGCGGCCAACCCCAATGCCGCGCTGCTGATAGCGCAGGGCGCGAGCTACGATATCCTGGGTCGCCCGGTGACGCGGGCCGATCTGGATGCTGTAATTGCAGACCGCCCGATTGCCATGATGTCGCCGGATCATCATACCGTTTGGGCCAATACAGCGGCGCTGACAGCGGCAGGCCTGCTGCATGGGGCCCAGATGCCGCATGGACATGAGGTGATGTTGGCACCCGATGGCACCGCGACGGGAGAGTTGCGCGAGTTTGAGGCGTTCGGCCCCGTGCTGGCTCTGGGGGGGGAGGCGCATCTGCAATTGGGAATTGCCACCGGGGGCGAGCCGGACCCTTGGCCTTCGGCGGAACAGCGGGGGCGCGACAAAGACAAGATCGCGGCGGGGCTGGCCCATTGTGCAGCGCATGGCATTACCTCGATGGTGAACATGGATGGCAACCGGTATACCTTGGCGCTGTTGGCAGAGATGCGCGATGAAGGCCGGTTGACCGCGCGGGTCAAGGTGCCGTTCCACTTCAAGCCCCATATGGATCTGTCGGAACTGGACCGTGCACAGGCCATGACGGCGGAGTTTGCCGATGATTGGGTCAGCAGTGGTTTCGTCAAGATGTTCATGGACGGGGTGGTCGACAGCCGCACGGCTTACATGCTGCACGACTATCCCGGCACGAACACGCGGGGGGAGCCGTTGTTTGAGGCTGAACGATTCAAGGCTGTCTGCACAGAGATTGACCGGCGCGGGTTGCAAATCGCAGTTCATGCGATTGGCGACGGGGCGGTACGCGCCACGATTGATGGCTACGAGGCAGCGGGGGTGGCGAATGGCCTGCGCGATCTGCGCCACCGTATTGAGCATATCGAACTGATCGACCGCGCCGACATCCCCCGACTAGGCGCTTTGGCGATCACCGCGTCAGTCCAGCCGCCCCACGCGCCGGGGGCGATGGATTTTCCGATCTCGTCGATGGACGCGCTGTTTCACCGCGACCGTTGGCGCGATGCTTATCTTTGCAAGGCTCTGGCCGATCATGGCGCGCGGATAGCCTTTGCCAGCGACTGGCCAGTGACGGATGTGTCCGTGCTGCGAGGTATGCAAGCGGCCCTGACCCGCGTGCCTTATGAGGGCGCGCAGGATGAGAGGCTGACCCGGATTCAAACCCTGCACGCCTATACCGCCGGGGGGGCTTGGGCCGCGCATTTGGAGAAACTGACCGGAACCCTGCGAACAGGGTTGGCTGCTGACCTTGTGCTGATCGATGGCGATATTGAAACAGTTGCAGCGGACAATCTGGGGCAAACCGGAATCGCGCTGACGATTGCAGGGGGCAAAATCACGCATCAGGGGAAAGGATTCGCCTGAATCAGCGGGAATCAGGGTGGGAGATTCGCACATTATAGGATTTTTCCCTGCTGAAGGCAGAGGTGGTCATGCTCAACGTTCAGGCACCGAGTGTAAAAAAGCCCTGTAAACATTGAGCGTGACAGAAAAATGTAAGCCCAGGCGATTTTTCCTCTTGCGGGTTTTGTTGGTGCGGCCTAAACACCGCCTTACCGAAGCGGACCAGCGACGGTGACGGGGAGAAGCGGCGGCGGAAGCGGTCGGGACGATCTGGAAAATCTGAAGATAAGGCCTTCGAGG
>JANNNF010000469.1:0-2958 GCA_031398405.1 Rhodobacterales bacterium
TTGGAAAAGAACGGGGCGGCTATGGCTGTGGATACCAATTACCGGGCGGGAATTAAGCTGCTGTTCAAGACGGAATGGGGCAGCTTCGCCGCAACCTTTGGGCGGTTTGAATATGCGCTGAAAACGGCAGGGTATCTGAAGTACGAAAAGGCGGGCACCTCGGCTGAAGCGGGTTGGGCCAGTTTCGCAGCTGACCTAGGTGAGGCGTTTCATAGCTATTGCAAAGGTTTACCAGAGGTTGCGGTACTGTTCAGCGCCCCTCCCCGGTTGTTGAAAGTCGATAAGGATCAGTCCGTGTCGTGGAAGAAGGCTCGCGCGGTGAACACGGTGGTCGATTTCTTTCTGGTCATTCAGGATGTGCGCGCCAGCCTGTTCCACGGCGACACCAAGGTTCATGGCGACCGCGACGGAGAGCGGATTGACGCGGCGCAGGTGGTGCTGGATGAGGCTTGGGCGTGGGCCGTGCAGGCCAAGAGTAACCCCAAGCTGGCGCGTTTTTGCGTAGCGTTTCGGTTCTCTTCTTCAGGCACTTAGCCGGGGACGGCGGCTGCGCCTCGCCCTGCCCCAGACACCCCACCATTCGGCAGGGCGCCCGGTCATCGCACCCTACGCGCCTTGCGGCCAAACAAACTCCGGCCTCAGCCCCTCATACACCGGGCGACCGTCATGTGGCTTTTCATAGCCTTTCGATGTGTCCCAGAATGCGTGATAGGTCGCTTTTGGAAAAGCCGCGTCGTCATAGCCCATGACATTCGGCACTGCCACGCGGATGCGGCCTTGCTTGTCATCCAGCATCAGCACCGCGCCGCACTCAGTACAGAGACAAATTTCCAGCGGTCCATCCGGGTTTTGTGCGTTGAACGGCACGCGTTTGATCATCTCCGGATGATCAACCATCACATCGTCGTGGTTAAAGAACGCCACATGAGTGCTCTGCTGCCCGGTCACCGATTTGCAGACATTGCAGTGACATTCGTGGTTATCGATCGGCTCGGCGCTTGTCGTTACATGTACATGCGCGCAGCCACCTGCGTAATTGGCCATTATATCCTCCCCCGCCCCTCCTCAAGGGCATGAGGCAAGCTTAGCACTCCGCCAGCATTAAGAAAGATTCGTTTCACACAAACTAAATCGCCCCACCTTTCGGCGGGGCGCTCTAACTTGAGAGGGGCAATATGCCCGTCCTACGATCTTACCCGCGCTCTTCGATGATCGTCACAAGATGCGAGATCTTGTTGACCATGCCACGGACCGAAGGTGTATCCTCCAGCTCGCGGGTGCGGTTCATCTTGTTCAGGCCCAGACCCTTCAGGGTCGCGGTCTGAATGGCCGGGCGGCGGGCAGCCGAGGCCACCTGCTTCACGACGATGGTTTTCTTGTCAGCCATGATTAAGCCTCCACCACTTCGGTTTCGGGCTTGCGCAGGATCTCAGCCACCTTCTTGCCACGGCGCGAGGCGACCTGGCGGGGGCTGGTTTCCTTTTTCAAGCCGTCGATGGTGGCACGGACCATGTTGTAGGGGTTGGACGACCCGATGGCTTTCGCCACCACGTCTTGCAGGCCCAACATCTCAAACACAGCGCGCATCGGACCACCGGCGATGATGCCAGTACCGGCCACGGCCGTCCGCATTACCACTTTACCGGCGCCGTGACGGCCTTCCATATCGTGGTGCAGCGTACGGGCGTCCTTCAAGGGCACGCGGATCATCTGGCGCTTGGCCTGTTCCGTTGCCTTTCGGATCGCTTCCGGCACTTCCTTGGCTTTACCTTTGCCAAAGCCGACACGGCCGCGCAGATCGCCCACAACCACAAGGGCTGCGAACCCAAAGCGCTTGCCGCCTTTTACGGTCTTGGACACCCGGTTGATCGCGACCAGACGGTCAGCGAATTCCGGCGTTTCCTCGGGACGGTTGTCGCGGCGTGGGCCACGGTCATCCCGGCGGTTTTCACGTTCTGCCATTTTTCAAACTCCTCAGAACTTCAAGCCACCTTCACGGGCAGCCTCGGCCAAAGCCTTGATCTTACCGTGAAAGAGGAAACCGCCACGATCGAAGTAGCACTCTTCGATACCAGCCTTTTTAGCCCGCTCTGCAATCGCCGCGCCGATTTTGGCCGCAGCCTCGACGTTGTTCTTGCCCACCAACCCGAAGTCTTTCTCCAATGTCGACGCGGCCGCAACGGTCACGCCTTTTACGTCGTCGATCAATTGCACGCTGATGTTTTTCGAGGACCGGTGAACGGACAGGCGCAAGCGCCCATTCGACATCGCCTTGATTTTGTTCCGGACACGCAAGCGGCGCTTGAGGAACAGATCTCTCTTTGTGTTCGCCATGGTTGCGCCCCTTACTTCTTTTTGCCTTCTTTGCGGAACACGAATTCACCTTTGTAGCGGATGCCTTTGCCCTTGTAGGGCTCGGGCTTTTTCCACTCACGGATGTTCGCAGCGACCTGACCAACCTGCTGTTGATCAATGCCTTCCACAACGATTTCGGTGTTCTTGGGCGACGTGACCGTCACCCCAGCTGGCACTTCAAAGTTGACATCATGGCTATAACCAAGGGCCAGCTTCAGATTGGAACCCACCATGGTGGCGCGGTAACCCACGCCCTGGATTTCCATTTCCTTCTTGAAGCCGGTGGTCACGCCAGTGACGAGGTTCGCGATCATCGACCGCGACATGCCCCATTGCTGACGTGCACGCTTGGACATGCCACGCGGTGTCACCTTGACCGCATCGGATTCGATCGTGAGCGTCACGTCGTCGCCTGCGGTAAAGCTGCGGGTGCCTTTCGGCCCCTTCACTTCGATGGTCTGGCCCGAGACCGAAGCGGAGACGCCTTTGGTCAGGGTGACGGGTTTCTTGCCGATACGAGACATTCAACCCTCCTCAGAACACGGTGCAGAGCACTTCGCCGCCGACATTGGCGGAGCGTGCTGCTGCATCGGACATGACGCC
>JANNNF010000493.1:0-15747 GCA_031398405.1 Rhodobacterales bacterium
GCGGGCTTGTTGGGGGGGCGTGACATCTCTAACTTTGGGCTAAGCCCCCTCCCTACGTCGTCGGGCCTTTTCCCCCATCTTCCCCGACAGATCAATCAAACGTCCCCGTCACCCGCCCGAACAACATGAACGCCCGCGCCGTCCGCGTATCTGCCAGATCGGCCAGTTCTGCATCAGACGCATTCGGTTCCACCTGCGCAACCGTCTTGTCAAAGGTGCGCAAAAAGTGGTGCGCTGCATCGCGGAAGACCGGGTCTTCGCGCATACGCCCTGCCGTCAAAGCGAGTGACGACCGATCCCGGATGCCACCGACAGCCGCGACTGCCCGGCCCCGCTCGCCTCCTGCAAAGCGCCGCCACAAATCCGGGTGGGCCAATTCAGGTTTCAGATCATCCATGTAGATGCCCTCTTGCGAAAGCAGCGTCAGCACATCCTGTGCGGCCCGTATCAGTTTGGCGACATGCCGGTCTTCCAACGCCCGGCGCAGCGCGCGAAAGCCTTCGCGGTCTTCGGCGTTTTCGGGAAACTGCAGGGCGCGGATGAAATCTGTTACCGACAACGGCGCGCGCAGATCATCGGCGGGGGTGCCAAGCGCCAGCCCCGGTTGTTCGGCCTCTGGCTGCGCAACGGGTGCTGCCAAGGCGGCCTTCCGGTCGGCGGATGGCACTGTCAACGACGCATCGCGCCGCGAGGTAAACGTCGCAAGCACGGTTTCCGCTTGCCGGGTCGAGGCTGCGATTTCGTCAATCCGCCGCTCCATCGACGGCTTCAATGCCGCAGCGGCGATCTGTGCCGACATTTGCGCTTGGGTCTGCACATAGGCGGTGCGCATTGCATCCACCGCCGCCTGCAACCGCCCAGCCTCGGCCCGCAATTCACGCACGGATCGCAGGGTGATCACCGTAGCCCAGATGAGCGCCAGCGGCAAAAATACCACCAGCAACGTCATCACCAGCCCCAACGTGGCCCTGTCATCCCCAGGGGGCGACGCCAACAGATAGGACAGCACGGCCACCACCCAGACCACACTTAACAAGCCCGCCACCACCTCGGGTACACGCACGCCCCCACGACCCGCGAACGGGCCATGATCGGCGAAGGTATCGTTGGAATCCGGCATGCGCGTCAAAGCCTTGGCAAGTTCGGTTCAGGGGGGCACAGATCAGGGGGGACACAGATCAGGGGGGGGGCACAGACACGGCAAGTACATCACGAATCGCAAAGGCACATCGGGCAAGCAGTCAATCAGACCTGGTCTGCCTTAAGATCAGATGTATTTGATCGACACGACCTCATAGCTTTTGACCCCGCCCGGCGTGCGCACATCAACGGAATCTCCCTCATCCTTGCCAATCAGCGCGCGGGCCAAGGGCGCGCGGATGTTCAGCAGACCTTTCTCGATATCAGCCTCCTGCTCACCCACGATCTGAAACGCCTTTTGTTCGTCATTGTCGATATCGACAATCACGATATGCGCGCCAAACTTGATCGAGCCCGACAGTTTCGACGGGTCAATCACTTCAGCCAGCGACAGCAACGCCTCCAGTTCCTTGACCCGCCCCTCAATGAAGGACTGCTTTTCGCGCGCGGCATGATATTCGGCGTTTTCCGACAGATCGCCATGCTCGCGCGCCTCGGCTATCGCCCGGATCACCGCGGGGCGTTCCACCGATTTCAGCAATTTCAATTCTTCGTCCAGCGCAGTGAACCCACCGCGAGTCATCGGGAACTTTTCCATAGCCATCCACATAAAAGAGAAGTCACAGCCCGGTTGTCGGGCCATGACTTCAACCTCGTCTTGGGCCTAACCTGACCTTATGCCCTGCCCAAATGCAAGGGGCATGGCATAAGGGACAAGCGGGCTGTTGCTGGCAGCCGCGCAGAACAGCTGCACCTGCAAGTTTATTTCGTTTGTGCTGCAATGCGGCACTATGATGTTGCGTCATGGTTGACCTTCTGGCCTCCATCGGGCACTCAAGATTGCGAAAAGCCAGCACTTCAAGGCGCGCAATGGTCCTGCGCGGAATGAGAGGAACAGCCATGTCAGGTATCGTACGCGAGAAGATGGAATATGACGTGGTCATCGTCGGTGCGGGGCCCGCGGGCCTGTCTGCCGCGATCCGGTTGAAACAACTCGATGCCGACTTGACCGTGATGGTGCTGGAAAAAGGGTCAGAGGTGGGCGCCCATATCCTGTCGGGCGCCGTGCTCGACCCGTCTGGCCTTGACGCTCTGCTGCCCGACTGGCACAGCATGGGTGCGCCGGTGACGGTGCCGGTGGTCGAAGACAACTTTTACATGCTGGGCGAAGCAGGGCAGATTCGCATCCCGAACTTTCCGATGCCGCCCCTGATGAACAACCACGGCAATTATATCGTTTCCATGGCCAACGTCTGCCGCTGGATGGCGGGCGTGGCCGAAGGCTTGGGCGTCGAGATTTTCCCCGGCATGTCCTGTTCAGAACTGGTCTTTGATGGTGACCGGGTGGCAGGCGTGGTGGCAGGTGAATTTGGCCGCGACCCGGCGACGGGCGAGCCAGGGCCAAGCTATGAACCCGGCATGGAATTGTTGGGCAAATACGTCTTCCTGTCCGAAGGTGTGCGCGGCAGCCTGTCGAAACAGGTGATCGACCGTTACGACCTGTCCAAAGGCCATTGCCCGCAGAAATATGGCCTTGGCATGAAAGAAATCTGGGAAATCGACCCCGCCAAGCATCACCTTGGCCGCGTGACCCACACCATGGGCTGGCCCTTGGGCAGCAACGCAGGCGGTGGGTCGTTCATCTACCATCTTGAAAATAATCAAGTTTATGTGGGCTTTGTGGTCCATCTGAACTATAAGAACCCGCACCTCTACCCCTACATGGAATTTCAGCGCTTCAAGCACCACCCGATGGTTGCTGAGTTGCTGAAAGGCGGCAAACGCGTGGCCTATGGCGCGCGGGCCATCTCTGAAGGCGGCTATCAGTCGATCCCCAAAATGGTGGCACCCGGTGTGGCCCTGCTGGGCTGTTCGGCGGGATTGGTCAACGTGCCGCGCATCAAGGGCAACCACAACGCGATGCTGTCGGGCAAAGCCGCCGCCGAGGCCGCCAATGAGGCGATCAAAGCCGGGCGTTCTGGCGATGAGCT
The DNA here is from genome assembly GCA_031398405.1 of Rhodobacterales bacterium. Taxonomy (GTDB): domain Bacteria; phylum Pseudomonadota; class Alphaproteobacteria; order Rhodobacterales; family Rhodobacteraceae; genus JANNNF01. The sequence goes on from JANNNF010000493.1 coordinate 3,132, forward strand.
GACGGCCTATGAAGCAGCGGTGCGCGGCGGCGCGATTGGCCGCGACCTGAAAAAAGTGCGCAACGTCAAACCTTTGTGGTCAAAGTTTGGTCTTGTGGCCTCGCTTTTGGGCGGCGGCATCGACATGTGGGCCAACACCATCGGCCTGACCGTGTTCGGCACCCTGAAACACGGCAAGAACGATGCGGAATCGACGGGGCTGGCGAAAGATTACGCCCCGATCGACTATCCCAAGCCCGATGGCAAATTGTCGTTCGACCGGCTGACAAACGTGGCATTTTCCTTCACCAACCATGACGAAAACCAACCCGCCCACCTGAAACTGCGCGACCCGTCGATCCCGATCCTTGTGAACCTGCCCAAATACGCCGAACCCGCGCAACGATATTGCCCAGCCGGGGTGTACGAGGTGATCGGCGAAGGGGCCGAGGCCCGGTTCCAGATCAACTTCCAGAACTGCGTGCATTGCAAAACCTGCGATATCAAAGACCCGTCGCAGAACATCATTTGGACCACGCCGATGGGCGGCGGCGGCCCGAACTATCCCAACATGTGATGGACCCGACCCGCGCCGAAGTGCTTGATTGGCTGGAGGCAGAGCTCGCGACACGTCTGTCCCCCGCCGCCCAGTCCGACATCCTGCGCGCCGCCAGTTGCGCGGGCGATGACGCGGCCGAGTTGATGGAGGCGTTCGGTAAGCGATTCAGCGTCGACATGGCGGGCTATCGGTGGGACTGGCACCACCATAGCGAGGGCAGCCTGTTGCACATTGGTTGGCCGATCGCGGTATCCCCACCCTACTGCGTGCATCTGCCGCTGTCGTTGGACGTCCTGCATCTGGCCGCCAAGACCGGACGCTGGCCGCTGGTTTACCCCCGCGCCACACCTGCATCAGACTTTTCCTGGGCCAACCTGCCGCTACTTGCGTTGGGGCTGCCGGCGCTGACCCTGCTTTTGCTATGGGTCATGCCCCGGCTGTTCTGACAATTCCGCGAGAACCGGCCCAAAACCAAACCCCGCATTGCCTAACCCCGCCACCCCGATTAGCTTTGGGCTATCAAAGGCTGGAGCCCCTGAATGTTCGTCACCAAACCCCGCGTGCTTGCCGTATTGGCGCTCTGCCTGTCCACAGTACCCGCCTGGGCCGAGGACGCCGCGACCTACCATGGCGATTCCGGCGCTTTCCTTGCCGCCCGAGTGGCCGAGGCCGACAACGACCTGCGCGCCGCTGCCCGCTGGTACGCCCAAACCATCGTGGCCGATGACACCAACGCAGGCCTGCTGACCGGGTCGATTGCCGCAAACATGGCCTTGGGCGAATTTGATCTGGCCACCGACGCCGCCAACAAGATTGTTGCGCTGAAAGTCAAAAGTCAGGCCGCCGACTTTGCTTTGATGACGCGCGATCTGGCTGCCGAAGACTACAAGGCCGTGCTTGCCGCGCAAAAAGCCGGGCGCAGTCTGGGGTCTCCCCTCACCGATGATTTGATCACTGCTTGGGCCAACTTCGGTGTCGGCAACATGACCGAGGCGTTGGCCGGGTTTGACAAACTCGCCACCACCGAAGGGCTGGAGGCGTTTGGCCTGTATCACAAGGCCCTCGCCCTCGCCTCGGCAGGCGATTTTGAAGGCGCTGACAAAATCCTGTCCGGCGAGGCTGCTGGCACGATCGCCGTGCTTCGCAGCGGCGTGATTGCCCATGTGCAAATCCTCAGCCAACTCGAACGTAACCCCGACGCGCTGAAACTGCTCGACGGCAACTTCGGCCCGGACCCCGACCCCCAGCTTGATGAATTGCGCACCCGGCTCAAGGCCGGCGAGCCGGTGCCGTTTGATGCCATCCGCAACGCCCGCGACGGCATGGCCGAAGTGTTTTTCACCGTGGCTTCCGCCCTGCAAGGCGAAACCGAAGACAGCTTCATCCTGACCCACACCCGCATCGCCACCCACCTGCGCCCGGACCATACCGACAGCTTGCTGACCTCGGCCAACCTTTTGGAAAAGATGGGGCAATTTGATCTCGCGGTCGAGACCTACGGTCAGGTCAGCCCGCAAGACCCCACTTATTACGTCGCCGAAATCGGCCGCGCCGACGCGCTCTACCAAGGCGGCCAACCCGAAGCCGCGATCGAGGCTCTGCGCGCCCTGACCCGCAGCTTTCCCACCCTGATCCCGGTGCAGGCCACGCTGGCCGATCAGCTACGCCGCACGGACAAATGTGCCGAGGCTATCCCGGCCTATGACGCGACCCTGAAACTCGTCACCAAACCCGAACCGCAGCATTGGAACCTGTTTTTCAGCCGCGGTACCTGCCTTGAAAACGTCAAAGACTGGGCGCGCGCCGAACCCGACCTTCGCCGCGCTCTCGCCCTGTACCCCGGCCAGCCGCAAATCCTGAATTACCTTGGCTACTCTCTGGTGGACCGGGGCGAGAAACTGCCCGAGGCGCTGTCGCTGATCGAACAGGCCGTCGCCGCGCAACCCGAGGCGGGCTATATCATCGACAGTCTGGCATGGGCCTATTTCCGCCTTGGCCGCTATGACGACGCCCTTGCCCCGATGGAAAAAGCATCCTTGCTGGAACCAGTTGACCCGGTTGTCACCGACCATCTGGGCGATGTCTACTGGGCTGTGGGCCGCAAGTTGGAGGCCAAGTTCCAGTGGCGCCGCGCGCTGTCTTTTGAGCCGGACGAAAAGGAAACCACCCGTATCCGGCGCAAGCTGGAAGTGGGTCTGGACGTTGTGCTGAAAGAGGAAGGTGCGCCTGCGCTGAAACCCGTCGATGCCGCAGCCGCTGACAACTGAATTCGCCCCGGCTAAGGTCAACCTGACCTTGCATGTTACTGGCCAGCGCGCCGATGGCTACCATCTGCTCGACAGTCTGGTGGTGTTTGCCGATATTGGCGATACCATTAGCGTCCAACCCGCAGGCCACCTGTCGCTGACCATCACCGGTCCGCAAGCCGCCTGTCTTCCCGTCACCGATGACAATCTGGTGCTGCGCGCAGCCCGCCTGATCGGCGGCAATGCCAGGATCACCCTGCACAAATCCCTGCCTCTGGCCTCTGGCATCGGCGGCGGGTCGGCTGATGCCGCAGCCACCCTGCGCGGCATGGCCCGTGCCTTCGCCCTGCCGCTGCCAGCCGCCAAAGACACTCTCTCCCTTGGCGCAGATGTCCCGGTCTGCCTGACTGGCAAACCCACCCGCATGTCAGGCGTGGGCGAAACCCTTGGCCCTATTCCAGCGCTGCCGCCCGCATGGCTGGTGCTGGCGAACCCCGGCACCGCAACCCCGACCCCCACGGTATTCCGTGCCATGACGCGCCGCGACAACGCCCCGATGCGCAGCATCCCCCGCCTGCGCAATGTGGCAGAACTGGCCGCGTTCCTTGCACTGAACCGCAATGATATGGAAACCGCCGCCCTCACCCTCGCCCCGGCCATCTCTCAGGTCAAAACCGCGCTGACAGCGCAACCCGGCTGCCTGTTTGCGCGCATGTCAGGCTCTGGTGCCACCTGCTACGGCCTGTTCGCCGACGGGTTGACCGCCACCGCCGCCGCCCGCGCCGTAAAAAAGGCACAACCCGATTGGTGGGTCCAATCCGGTGCCATCCTTGCCTAAAACTTATCTAAAATTTCATTCGCTTTGGTCAAAATATCCCACGGGGGGAGGCAGATTTGCCAAAGGCAAATGTGACGGGGGGTGTGAAACCCCCCTTTCTTCGCCAATTTCAGGCAATCCGCGCGACGACGTACCCTGCCAGATCGTCCAGTATGTCCCGCAGCGGATGGTCCGGCAACGCCGCCAATGCCGCCTTCGCCCGTGCCGCCCAGTCCAAAGCCTCCACCCGCGCGGCCTCCATCGTACCGTGTGCGGTCATCAAGGCCTGTGCATGGGCCAGATCGCCGGGCCGCTGGTCGCCTTTTTCAATGACCCGAACCCAGAACGCCCGCTCCTCGTCGCTCGACAGCGCCACCGCCTTGATCACTGGCAAGGTCAATTTGCGTTCACGGAAATCATCGCCCGTGTTCTTGCCAATCGCCGCGTCCGACCCGCCGTAATCCAGCAGATCATCCACCACCTGAAACACCACCCCCAAGGCATCGCCATAATCATACAGGGCGCGCACCAGCGCCGCATCTGCCCCCGCAATTACCCCGCCCACCTCGCAGGCCGCCGAAAACAACGCCGCCGTCTTGCCGCGAATGACCTGCAGATAGATGGCTTCGGTGGTGCCCAGATCCTGCGCTGCAGTCAGTTGCAGCACCTCACCCTCGGCAATGGTGGCAGACGCATTGGCCAGAATGTCCAGCACCCGCAGATTGCCCGTTTCCACCATCAACTGAAAGCTGCGGGAAAACAGGTAATCCCCCACCAGAACTGACGATTTGTTGTCCCACAACAGGTTCGCCGTGGGCCGCCCGCGCCGCCGATGGCTTTCATCCACCACATCATCATGCAGCAGGGTCGCTGTATGGATAAACTCTACCGTCGCCGCCAGCTTTACATGATCGGTGCCCGCGTACCCGCACAGCCGCGCCGCCGCCAGCGTCAGCAAGGGCCGCAACCGCTTGCCCCCGGCCTCCACCAGATGCGCCGTGACCTCGGGGATGCGCGGCGCATGCTCACTGGCCATACGGGTACGGATCAGCCCGTTGACCAACGCCATATCCGCCGCCAGCCACGCCGACAGCCGGTCTTGCGGCCCCTGTTTCACGCTGTCTTGCGCCGTATCCATCCGAACCCACCCATCGTCTTTCGCCACCCCCCTCGACAGCGGCGCGTGGCGGCATTACCTCGGTTGAATGAAAGAGCTTTTGCGCACCACAGACCCGACCGTGATCGCCTTCGCAACCGTCCTTCTTGATGGCGAGGGTATAGCGACGTTTCCGCTGGACGTCCACATGAGCATCCTTGACGGCAGTCTCGGCATCTTGCCGCAGCGCCTGATGGTGGCCGACCGCGACCTGTTCATTGCGCGGGCGGTGCTGGCCGACAACAATATTCCAACTGGTCAGTAAATGTTTGCGCCAGAGGATCTGTCTGACGACAAATTCCTTTGCGGGCGCGTGCACCTGTTGCAACCGATCAAAGGCTACCGCGCCGCCACCGACCCGGTTTTGCTGGCCGCTGCTTGCGCTGCCAAACCGGGCGACCGGGTGCTGGACCTTGGCTGTGGCGCGGGGGCCGCCGCGCTGTGCCTTGCCACCCGCGTGCCGGGGGTGCAGCTTTGGGGGCTGGAGGTGCAGCCCGATTACGCCGACCTCGCAATCAAGAACGCCGCCCGCAACGCGGTGCCGATGCAGGTGATCACCGGCGATGCTGCCGCGATACCCCCGGAGCTGCGCATCGAATTCGGCCATGTGATCACCAATCCCCCCTACTATGCCCCGGGCGGCACCCCCTCCCCCATCCCCGGTCGTGCCCGCGCGATGCAGGTGGATATGCCGCTGACCGATTGGGTACAGGCCGCTGGTCGCAGACTTGCCCCCGGCGGCTGGCTGACCCTGATCTGCGGCGCAGACGGATTGCCGCAGGTTTTGGCCGCCATGCAGGACAAACTCGGCTCCGTTACCGTCCTCCCCCTCGCCGCCCGCGAAGGTCGCCCCGCCCTGCGCGTCATCGTGCAGGCGCGCAAAACCGGCCGCGCCGCCTTTCGCCTGCTTGCCCCCTTCATCCTGCACGACGGCCCCGCCCATTCGGGCGACCGCGAAGGCTACACGCAGCAGGCGAGTGCTGTTTTGCGCGGCGGAGCCGATCTTCTGCCGCTGTTTAAATAATCTCTCGGCCAAACTCCGCACAGGGGGTGCGAAGAGTTGGTGACACGACTCGGGTTCTGTGGTGCACTCGTCATATTGAGTTCACAAACAGGAGGACGAACATGACGATTGCTTCGCATCTGCAAGAACTGCGCCGCAAACACGAATCCCTCTCGGATATGGTCGAAAAAGCGCAACGCAGCCCTGCATCTGATGCTCTGAAGATCGCCGACCTGAAAAAGCAGAAACTCAAACTCAAGGAAGAAATCACAAAGCTTAGCGCCCATTAGCTGCGCTTTGGCGCTGGTGGCATCGCCGCCAGCGCCGCCCCTGCGGTGATCAACACTGCCGCGACCAGCAGGGTTACCGACGGTTCGGCCAGCCCCGCCGCCACCAACGCCAGCGTGGACAACATCGGTGCCGCATAGGACGCCACACCCAGAAGTTGTATATCACCCTTCTTCATCCCCACATCCCAAGTAAAGAACGCAAGCCCCACCGGCCCAACCCCCAGCGCCAGAACGCTGATCCACCCCAAGGTTCCTTGTGGCCAAACCGTCTGTTCCAGCGCCAGATGGGCGGCCACGGACAGCACAGCCGTCGCCAGACAGAACACCGTCACACTTTCCGTGGGAACCGCCCCCAACCGCCGCGACAGCACCGAATACCCCGCCCAAGTCAGCGCGCATAAAAACGCCAGAACCAGCGCAGGCCCATTCGCCTCCTCGCCCTGTCCCGAAAGCACAATCAACGCTGCCCCCCCAAACGCCACCACCGCGCCCACCACATGCCGCGCGGCCAACCGCTCGCCCGGCAGCAGTCCCGAAAACAGCACAATGAACAGGGGCCACAGATAGGCAATCAACCCGGTTGACGCATTGGGGCCAAGCCTGAATGCGGTGAAATACAGCGCATGGTAGCCGAACAATCCAAGCGTGCCAAAGGCATAGACCTTCCACGACACCCCCCGCAACACCCCAAACCCCCGCCGCGCCGTCCAGATCAGGCCGATCGTCCCGCCAATGCCAAAGCACAGCGCGTTCAGCAAAAACGGCGGCACCGGGGCCGACCCGATGGTCAACAGTGCCAGCAATGCCCACATCAGCACTGCCGTAAAGCCTATGCCCGTCGCCCGTGCCCGCGTCATGCCGCCCCCATGAAAAAGGCCCGCGCCAGCGGACCTCGTTCAGACGTTGTAGGTAACCAAGCCTGCGATTTACACCACGAACTGCCCGCCGTTGGCCGAAATCGTCGATCCGGTGATAAACCCGGCATCGTCGCTGGCCAGAAACACCGCGATGCGCGCAATCTCCTCGGGCTCGCCCAGACGCCCCACGGGAATCAGCGGGATGATCCGCTCATTCAACACCTTTTCGTCAATCGCGCGCACCATCTCTGTGCCGATATACCCCGGGCAGATTGCGTTGACCGTGATCACCGCGCGCGCACCTTCGGCGGACAGCGCCTTGGTGAACCCCAGATCGCCCGACTTTGCCGCCGAGTAGTTTGCCTGCCCCGCCTGACCCTTTTGCCCGTTGATCGAAGAGATGTTGATCACCCGGCCAAACTTGCGGTCACGCATCCCCGTCCACAGGGGGTGTGTCATATTGAACAACCCGGTCAAGTTGGTGTCGATCACTTCTTTCCACTGACCCGGCGTCATTTTGTGGAACATCGCATCGCGCGTGATCCCTGCGTTGTTCACCAGCACATCGACCGGGCCGAGGTCTTCCTGCACTTTGGCAATGCCCGCCACGCAGGCCTCGTACTCTGCAACTGACCACTTGTAGGCGGGAATCCCAGTTTCGGCGGTAAAGGCTGCTGCGGCCTCATCATTGCCCGCGTAATTCGCCGCAACCGAATATCCCGCCGCTTTCAGCGCCACGGATATCGCGGCACCAATACCACGCGATCCGCCTGTGACCAATGCTACCCTTGCCATTACTGTCTCCTCCCAGAGTATTTATAAAATATTGTTACTTAAACATAAAAGCGCGCGCAAGATCATTGCGCGCGCTTTTATTCTCAAAGACTTGATCAGGCCCGCTCAAGACACATGGCAACGCCCATGCCGCCGCCGATGCACAGGGTCGCCAGACCCTTTTTTGCATCGCGCCGCGCCATCTCAAACAGCAAAGTGTTCAGTATCCGGCAGCCTGATGCGCCAATCGGATGGCCAATCGCAATCGCGCCGCCGTTCACGTTCACAATCGCCGGATCCCAGCCCATGTCCTTGTTCACAGCACAAGCCTGCGCCGCAAACGCCTCATTCGCCTCGACCAGGTCAAGATCGCCGACAGACCAGCCTGCCTTGGTCAGCGCCTTGCGGCTGGCATGGATCGGCCCCACCCCCATAATCGCCGGGTCCAGCCCCGCCGTCGCATACGACGCGATTCGCGCCAGCGGGGTCAGCCCCCGGCGTGCAGCCTCCTCCGCCGTCATCAGCACGACCGCCGCCGCCCCATCGTTCAGACCAGATGCGTTGGCCGCAGTCACCGACCCGTCCTTGGCAAAGGCCGGGCGCAGTTTCTGCATCGATTCCAACGTGGCCCCATGGCGGATATATTCGTCCTGATCGACCGAGACATCACCCTTGCGGGTTTTCAGGGTGAAAGCGATGATTTCATCCTTGAACTTGCCGGCCTTCTGCGCTGCCTCTGCCTTGTTCTGGCTTGCCAGCGCGAACTCATCCTGCATTTCGCGCGAAATCTGCCATTGGTTGGCGACGTTTTCCGCCGTTTGCCCCATGTGATAGCCGTTAAACGCATCCCACAATCCATCGCGGATCATGCTGTCGATAAAATTCAGATCGCCCATCTTCTGGCCCGCACGCAAATGCGCGACGTGGGGGCTGAGCGACATGTTTTCCTGACCGCCCGCCACGACAATCCGCGCGTCGCCCAATTGCACGTGCTGCGCACCCAAAGCCACCGCCCGCAGACCTGAACCGCACACTTGGTTCAGGCTCCACGCGCTTGCCTCTTTCGGCAGCCCAGCCTTGATATGCGCCTGCCGCGCCGGGTTCTGACCCTGCCCTGCGGTCAACACCTGGCCCAGAATCGTTTCCTCAACCTCGGCCTTGTCGATGCCTGCGCGAGCGACCACAGCGTCAATCACGGCAGCCCCCAGATCGTGCGCGGGCGTTGTAGCAAACGCGCCGTTGAAACTGCCCACAGCGGTACGTCCCGCCGATACGATGACGACATTGGTCATAAAATCTCTCCCCTTGGCCCGCAACCTGCGGCGTCGCACAACCATAAGCGCAAGAAACTTGGCGCTGCAAGCGGGCGAAAGGCCTTATCCGGTGCGCGCCTTCTGGAAGGCAGTAAAATCGGGCGTTACCGTAGGCGCCCCAAACAGATAGCCTTGCAGCGCCCCCACCCCCTCATCCCGCAAAAACGTGGCCTCAGCCACGGTTTCCACCGATTCCGCCACCGGGAACATGTTGAAATCCTGCGCCAAAGCCACCGCCGCGCGCACAATCGCCTGCTGTCGTGGGTTTTTATCCACCCCGCGAATGAACTGCCCGTCGATCTTGGCCAGATCAAAGCTAAAGTCGCGCAGCAAGGCAAGAGAGGTGAATCCCGCCCCGAAATCATCAAGGCAAAAGAAAATGCCCGAAGCCCTCAAATCCTTCATGAAGGGAATCACCACATCGGGCACCAGCATGGCCGATGCCTCATTGATTTCCAGTATCAGGCCCTTGCCGATGCCCGGATACTCTCGCAGCCCCGCGCGCAGCGTTGCCGTCCATTTGCGGTAGCCGATTGACCGAGCCGACATGTTCACCGCAATACGCACCCCGGGGTTTCGTTGCAGCGTCATCAAGCCCAGTTGCAGCGCCGCACAGTCAATCTCGCGCCCCAATTCTCGCGTCTCGGCCACCCCCATGAAATCGCGCGCTGGAATAACACGACCGCGATCATCCAGAATGCGGATCAGGCCTTCATAGAATCCCGGAATCGCCGGGTTGGCAGCATATACAGCGGGTTGATAGGCCAGTCGCATCCGCCGCCCGTGCAACGCTTGCGCTACCAGATCCAGCACCTGCGCGTCAGCGCCCGCAGTTGCCACCTCCAGCGGGCTCGCCTCGCCTGCCATCACATCATACCGCGACTTGGCCGCCCCCGTCATCACGCCCATAAACCCGACCCCACACTGCATCTGGCGTTCAAGCCCGATCCAAGCCTTGACCGAAATCCGTAAATCCCCGATGAATAATCACATTTTGTTCTAATTTGAACCATTCCGCCCAAAGGACCCAACCTCATGGACCCGAACGAAAATTTAACCCGTTGCACATGGTGCGGCTCTGATCCTTTGTATGTGGCCTATCACGACACCGACTGGGGCGTGCCCGAACGCGACCCCCGCGCCTTGTGGGAAAAGCTGATTCTCGATGGCTTTCAGGCGGGACTCTCGTGGATCACCATCCTGCGCAAACGCGAGTCGTTCCGCGCCGCCTTCCAGGGTTTTCACCCCGAAATCATCGCAGATTGGGGCGAGGCTGACATCGCCCGCCTGCTCGCCGACCCCGGCATCGTACGCCATCGCGGCAAGATAGAGGGCACCATTCGCGGGGCCCAAGCCTACCTCGAAATCGAGGCCACGCAGGGCTTTTCCCCCTATATCTGGTCTTTTGTGGGCGGTGCCCCCCTCCAGACCAACCGCCCGACCATGGCCGATATCCCGACCAAAACCCCAGAGTCAGAGACCCTGTCCAAGGCGTTGAAATCACAAGGTTTCGCCTTCGTTGGCCCCACCATCGTCTACGCTTTCATGCAGGCCACTGGCATGGTCAACGACCACATCCTCACCTGCCCTCGCCACGCGCCCCTCTCCGTGCACGCATGATCCCCCTTGGCCTTTGCCCCCCGCATTGCCATATAGGGCGCAACCCAATCGCCCGACGAGGATATGATGCTCAGCTTTGGTGAAAAACCGCAGACGGACACTGCCCCACTGGTCAAGGACACCACCGAGGCCACGTTCATGGCCGACGTGATCGACGCCAGTCGAGAGGTGCCAATCATCGTCGATTTCTGGGCCCCGTGGTGTGGCCCGTGCAAAACGCTTGGGCCGCAGCTAGAGGCGGCGGTCAAGGCGGCGGGCGGCAAGGTGCGCATGGTCAAGGTTGATATCGACCAGAACCAGATGATCGCAGGCCAGTTGCGGATCCAGTCAATTCCCACCGTCTATGCCTTCTGGCAAGGCCAGCCTGTCGATGGCTTTCAGGGCGCGCAACCGAATTCAGAAGTCACCAAGTTCATCGACCGTGTAGCCACCCTTGCCGGGGATGGTGGATTGGCCGAAGCCATTGAGGCCGCAGAACAAATGCTGGTCGAGGGGGCCGTGGTCGATGCGGTCGAAACCTTTGCCGCCATTCTTGGCGAAGACGCCGAAAATGCTGCCGCGTATGGTGGGATGATCCGGTCGCATCTGGCACTTGGCAATCTGGACCAGGCGCAGGCCTTCGCCGATGCCGCCCCGGCCAGCATTGCCAAATCCAAAGAGATTGAGGCTGCGCGCGCTCAGATCGAACTTGCGCGCCAGGCCGCCAATGCGGGTCCAGAGGCCGACTTGCGCGCCGCCGTCACAGCCAACCCCGAAGATCACCAGTCCCGCTTTGACCTCGCCACCGCCCTGCATGCCGCTGGCAAAGCGGATGAGGCTGTGGACGAATTGCTCGACCTTTTCCGCCGTGATCGCGAATGGAACAACGGGGCCGCCCGCGCCCAACTGTTCATCATTTTCGACGCGCTGAAACCGCAAGATCCGATTGTGCTCAAAGGTCGTCGTCGCCTCTCGTCAATGATATTTGCCTGACGCATGTGCAGCCCTATTTCGTTGGTATGAGCAAAAACATCGACCTGCCCGACACAATCCCGGTTTTCCCGCTGCCCGGTGCGCTGATGCTGCCGCGCGCCCGGTTGCCGTTGCATATCTTTGAACCCCGCTATCTGGCGATGGTCGAGGATTGCCTGAAAACAAAGCACCGCCTGATCGGGATGATCCAGACGCGCGAAACCCCCGGTTCTGATAAACACCCCGCTGACAAACGCGGCACTGAAAAGCGCCTGCAAGCCATCGGCTGTGCGGGTCGTCTGACCGGGTTTTCCGAAACCGAAGATGGCCGCTACATGATTACCCTCTCGGGCATCTCGCGTTTCCGGGTGAAGGAAGAACTGCAGGGCGGCTTCCCCCCCTATCGCCGCTGCGCCGTCGACTGGCAGCCCTTCATGCGCGATCTCGGCGATACCGAAACCGACCCCGGTTTTCAGCGCGAAGCGTTCATGGCCGCCTTGGGACGCTACTTTACCGCGATGAATCTGTCCACGGATTGGGGCAGCCTCAAGGACGCGGAACCCGAATTGCTGATCAACTCGCTGTCCATGCTGTGCCCGTTCTCGGCCGAGGATAAACAGGCTCTGCTAGAGGCCCCCACCCTGGATACCCGGCGCGAAACCCTTGTGACCCTGATAGAATTTGCCTTGCGCGGCGGCACAGGCGATGAGGTTCGGCAATGACAGATACCGTGAGCCCAGATCGTCGGATGCTGGAAGCCTTGGTATGCCCTTTGACCCAAGGCACCCTTGTCTGGGACGCCGAGGCATCAGAGTTGCTGTCCAAAACCGCCCGACTCGCCTTTCCCGTGCGCGACGGTATCCCGATCATGCTGGTGTCCGAAGCCCGCCAGACCGACTGACACCGCCCACCGAACAGTGGTAGGATGGGCAATCTGCCCATCGTGAAAACCGCCCGCAACATCCATATCCGCGTCACTGCCCCACCCTCGCACCGCGCAGCGCCCTCAGCTCCTCCAATCGCGCACGGTGATTTTCAACTTCAGAAAGTC
>JANNNF010000519.1:0-3476 GCA_031398405.1 Rhodobacterales bacterium
CACATCTGCAGCCACCACCTGCGCCCCTGCTGCCGCAAAGCCCGCGCAGATCGCGGACCCAATGCCCCGCGCGGCCCCGCTGACCAGCACGCGGCGGCCGGAAAAATCAAATGGCATCTGTCGTCTCCTCAGGTTTTTGCTATCGGTAGCCCAGACGGTTGCTCAGTTCATCGGAATGGCGGATTACCGCGTCGATCATCGTGGCGCACCGTGTGTCGAACCGCTGCGAGATGGTTGCGATGTTCAGCGCGGCCACAACCTCGCCGGTCTTGTCGCGCACGGGGGCCGCAACGCCGGACCCACCCAACACCGCCTCTTGATCGCTGATCGCATAGCCGTTGTCTCGCGCGGCCTCGATCAGGCGACGGATCTGCGCGCGGTCGATCACAGTGTGGTCGGTGATCCGCACCACACGTTCCTTGGCCATGTAGGCCGACACCCGGTCCGGCAACCAATGCGAAAGCAAGACCCGCCCCATCGCTGTGCAATAGGCGGGATCGGATCCTGTCAGATCGGAATCGAACCGAACCGACTGGCGGCTTACGCTTTTCGCAAGCAGCTTCACACGGCCATCGCGGCGTCGCGCGCCCAGAAACACAGTCTCGCCGATCTGGTCGCGTAGCAAGTCCATCAGGGGCTGCGCTGTCGCCACCAGTTGGGCTTCGCGCCCGCCAACCCATCCGGGCCCTGCGCGCAAGGCCTCGTGGATACGGTAGCTGTCGCCATCGTCGCGCTGCACATAGGCGCGCGCGACCAAGGTCGCCAGCAGGTTGAACGCCGAGCTTTTGGGATAGCCCAGTTCGTCGACGATCGCCTTCAGGGTCATCGCGCCCTGAGCCCGAGACAGCAGTTCAAGGATCTCCAACACTCGGACGGCAGACTTGACCTCGGGTGCGTTGTCATTCATGGATGTGAACCATATTCCTGTTGTGGAATGAATGTGCCGCCCTAGCATGGGACTGTCAAACAAAAACGAAGGGGTTTTCCATGCCGCAACAACGCAAGGTGGCGCTGGTCACGGGGGCGGCACGCGGGATAGGAAAAGCCTGTGCACTGGACCTTGCGCGCGCCGGGCATGACATCGTGCTGGTCGACCTTCTGGAACCGGAGATGGCCGATACCCGCGCGCTGATAGAACGCCTTGGGGCAGCCGCAGTGTCGTTTCATGCGGACGTTGCCGACTTTGGCCGAGCCGCCGAAATCACCGCAGCCTCAATGGCGCGGTTTGGCCGGATCGACGTGCTGGTCAACAACGCGGGCCTTTCCGCGCCCGAAGGTATTTTCGAGATGACCGAAGCGGGGTTCGACCGGTCGATCGCGATAAACCTGAAAAGCTGTTTCAACTACATCCAACCGGTTGCCCGACACATGATGGATCAGGGCGCGGGCCGGATCGTTTCAATCTCGTCGCTGAACGCGCTGACCGGTGGCGTGACCGCCGCTGTCAGCAAATTCGCCTATGCCGCAGCCAAGGCCGGAATTCTGGGCATGACCCGCGCGCTGGCAAAAGAGCTTGGGCCGACGATCATGGTCAACGCCATCTGTCCCGGCGTGATCAGGACCGAGGTTGACACCAACATCACCGAGCAGGCCGAACGGTTCGCCGCGGGCATCGCCCTGGGCCGGCTTGGGTGCGCCGATGATGTCGCCCGCCTTGTGACCTTCCTGTCTACGTCAGAGCCGTGCTTCATTTCGGGGCAGGCGCTGACGGTGGACGGGTTCCAGTTCAACGTGTGAAGGCGGGCCAATGACCGAGCTTCTGCACCTTGTCAGTTTCGGCCCCGACGGATGGGGCTGGTCGCTTGGCTTGGCCGCACTGGTGACATTGGCCGTTGCGGCCACGGGGTTCGGGATCGGGGTCATCATCGGGGGGGTGCTGGCGTGGGGGCGCCTCGCTGGGGGACGGGGCGTTCGCATCGGGGCCGAGGTCTATACCACCGTGATGCGGGGCGTGCCGGACCTTTTGGTCATATACCTTTTCTACTTTGGTGGCAGCCTTGCGGTGACGGGGCTTTTCGAGACGCTGGGGCATGACGGCTTTGTCGGCGTTCCGCCGTTTCTCGCGGGCGCAGTGGCGATCGGCTGCATTTCGGGGGCCTATCAGGCCGAAGTGTTCCGGGGCGCCTTTCGCGCCCTTGCCCCTGGCGAAATTGAAGCCGGGCGGTCGATGGGCATGCACCGGTGGCTGCTGTTTCGCCGGATCATTGCCCCGCAACTGGCGCGGCACGCGCTGCCCGGCATTGGCAACATCTGGCAGATGGCGTTGAAGGAGTCCGCGCTGATTTCGGTCACCGGGCTGGTTGAACTGCTGCGCCAGTCGCAGATTGCGGCCGGGTCCACCCGCAAACCGTTCGAGTTCTACCTGATCGCCGCCGCGATCTACCTGTGCATCACGTGGGTCACGCAACTCGGGTTCGAGGCAATGGAACGCCGCAGCCGCCGCAGCATCAGCGGAGGTGGGCGCTGATGGATATTGCATTTCTGACCGATAGCTTTCTGCAATTGCTGTCCGGCCTGCCGCTGACGCTGGAACTGACGGCTGTCGCATTTGCGCTTGGCGCGGTGCTTGCCCTGCTGCTCGCCTTGCTGCGGCAGGCTCCGTTGTTGCCCTTGCGCGCCACTGCCCAGACGTTCGTTTTTGTCATGCGGGGCACGCCGCTCTTGGTGCAGATATTTCTGATCTATTACGGCCTAGGCCAGTTCCGTCCCTTTCTGCAAGACATCGGGCTTTGGTCGGTGTTCCGCGAACCCTACTGGTGCGCGATTCTGGCCCTCGCGCTCAACAGCGCGGCCTATGGCAGCGAAATCCTGCGCGGAGCATTGGGGTCGGTGCCGCCCAATCAGGTCGAGGCCGCGCGTGCCTTCGGCATGTCGGGCATCCTTCTTTATCGCCGCATCGTGCTGCCCATTGCGCTGCGGCAAGCCATTCCGTCTTACGGCAATGAACTGGTGTTGATGGTCAAGGCCACGTCGCTGGCCTCGATCATCACCATGATGGATGTGACGGGCATTGCCGCGCGCCTCATCGCTGAAAGCTATCGCCCGGTCGAGGTCTTCATTGCGGCAGGGGTGATCTACCTTGCCATCAACCTGACCCTCACCCGGGCTGTTTCCGCCCTGGACTGGTGGCTGTCGCCGCATCTGCGCCGTTCCCAACCTCAAACCCCGGTGCCCCATGTCTGACCCGACGTTTGCCCTCAGCCTGCGCAACATCCGCAAAAGCTTCGGGTCCAACGAGGTTCTGAAGGGCGTGACCGTCGAGGCGCGGCGCGGCGAGGTCATCGCCATTCTCGGGGCGTCGGGGTCGGGCAAATCGACTCTGCTGCGCTGTGCTAACCTGCTTGAACGCCCGGACTTTGGCGAAATTGCGGTGGGCAACGATGTGGTGCGCCTCAGGCCAAAGGGAAACTCGCAGGCCATCGCCGACCGTGCGCAGGTGGACCGCGTTCGCACCCGGGTGGCGATGGTCTTTCAGG
>JANNNF010000002.1:0-7081 GCA_031398405.1 Rhodobacterales bacterium
GACCATGATCCAGCCCAGCCAGTTTTCCACCCGGATTTTCGGCAACGCGATCTGGTCCTTGCAGAATGTCTCATTCAACGTCATCGCGGGCGCACCACGCAGGGTGCCGTCGAGGTTATATGTCCAGGCGTGATAGGGGCAGACGATCGACCGCACATTGCCGCGCCCTTCCAACAATGTGGACATTCGGTGGCGGCAGACGTTGGACATACCGCGCAAGTCCCCTTCGCGGTCGCGCAAGATGATGATCGGCTCACCCGCGATCTGCATGGTCAGATAGTCGCCGGGGTTGGGCAAAGCCTCGGCCCGTCCCGCGCAGAGCCAGTCTTTGGCGAAGATATGGTCCAACTCGGACTGGGCGAATTCGGGCGACGTATAGACCGATTTCGGCATCGCGCGCGCCGCGTTGAACGGCACCGCGACATTGGCGCGCAGCTCCTCAAGGGCTGACAGGGCGGGATCGTGGCTGGTCATGGGCTGCTCCGCTGTTGAAGGTGTCATCGTGCCATGGATCGGCGTGTTCGACCAGCGCGCGTCAGGCGGCCCCGGCTATCGCCTGCGGTTTGGCAGGATACGCCAGATAACCGCGCAGTTTGCAGATGTGATCGACCACGAACTTCGCATCATGCCAGCAGCCCCAGATAAAGGCAGACCCCCTGCGCGACTGCCACGGCAGGCCCATGAAGTAGACGCCGGGTTCCGATGATACCCCGCGCTGATGCCGGGGGCGGCCTTGGTCATCAAACGCATCAACCTGTAGCCAACTGTAGTCCTGTGTGTAGCCGGTGGCCCAGATGATAGAGGTCACTCCCTCTGCGTTCAGGTCCAGCGACAGGCGCGGGTCGGTCATGCAGGGCGGGTCAGGCAAGATGACCTTTGCCTCCGGCTCCTCTGGCAGGTCCAATCCGTTGCGGGTGGCAAAGGCGTCGGCCTCCGCCAGCACGGCAAGGTAATCGGCATCGCCGCGCCGGATGTTGGCGGCAAGGTCGGGGGCAAAGGTCAGCACGCCATTTGTACAGCGTTCAGTCCGCCCGACCAGGTTCATCCCCTCCCCTGCCAGACGGCGAAAGTCGATGGTCTTGCCGCCATTTGCGCCACTGACGGCGATGGTCACATGGTCGGTGGTGGGGGGGGCCTCGATATCCCATTTGTTGAGCACCCCCAACCACCAGCAGAAATCGCGGCCGCGGTAGGCGCGCGGCGGGCGGCCATGCGGACCGACAGACAGGAACACGCGGCGGCCAGACTGGCGCAATTCATCTGCAATCTGCACTCCGGAAGACCCCGCCCCTACCACGAGCACAGCCCCATCCGGCAACTGCGCAGGGTTGCGGTAAGTGGCGGAGTGGATCTGCATCAGGCCCGCCGTTTCCGGCACCAAGGCTGGCATCACCGGGCGCTGAAACGGGCCGGTGGCGGCGACAATCTGGCGGGCCTCAATCACGCCTTGCGACGTCTCTACCCGGAATCCGGGCCGACCGTGCAGCCTGCGAACTGACTGCACCTCTACCCCGGTCCGCACTGGCGACATTAGCGCCCCGGCATGGGCAGCAAAGTAATCCGCAACCCCGTCCTTCCCGATAAACGCATCGGGATCGCCGGCAAAATCCCGCGTCGGAAAGCGGTCATGCCAAGCCGGGCCATTGGCCACCAGCGAATCCCACCGGCCTGACCGCCAGCGTTCGGCAATCCGTCCGCGCTCCAATACCAGATGCGGCACGCCAGCGCGCAGCAGATGTTCACTGGTGGCGATCCCTGCTTGGCCGCCGCCAATGACCAGCACATCGGTGTGCTCGACTGCTGTGTCCTCGGGTGCCACCTGATTGTCCCCTGCGCTTAGGGCGGAATCGCCTGTCTGTCACCCCGAGGATTGCACGGGTTCTGATTCTAAAAAAAGAAATGTCTTGTGTCGTTGCGATTAGGAGAAACCTAATCAAGAAAAGTGATGGCGGATCGCCTTGGCAAAGGCCTCGGCCAGCACCGGGTTGGCACTGGCGTCATAGTGGATGCCATCCACGGCTGACACCTGCACCAGCGGCCCCACATCCACGAATGCAACCTCCTGCCGTGCCGCCACCGCCTGCATCCGGCGGGCCAGCCCCTGCGATTTCAAAGCCCCGCCCTCGAACATTTCTGCCAGGCAGCCAACCTCGACTATCGGCGGCGGTGCGGCGATCAAAACCGCAGGTGCCCCCCCACCCGGCCCCGCCCCGCTGCCCCGCACGACGGCAATCAACCGGTCAAGCGACAGGGCAATATCGCCCGCATTCATCGCAAAACGCGGCTTCAGATCATTTGTGCCCAGCATGATCAGCACTAGATCCACCGGCCTGTGCGATTCCAGCAGCGCAGGCAGAACCATCAGCCCGTTGCGATGCGGTCCTTCCACCGGGTCGTCATGCACAAGGGTGCGGCCCGGCTGGCCCTCGGCGATCACTTCCCAGTCGGGCAGCAACCGCGCCAACTGCCCAGTCCAGCGGTCCTCGCGGTCAAACCGCCCGGTGAAGTCCAGATCCGGCATCGGCAGGGTGCCATGCGTGTTGCTGTCGCCAAAACAGAGCAAAGTGCGCATCGAAAACCTCAGGTTGGGTAGGGCCAGTTGGCCTGACTGAACGCCCCGCCGTCAACCCACAGCGTCTGCCCAGTGACAAAACTTGCGGCCTCCGACAGCAGGAACAGGATGGGGCCGGCCAGATCGGCAGGCGTGCCCACGCGGCGCAAAGGGGTGACGGCCGCCCAGGTCGCCGCATAATCCCCGGCCTCGGCCGCTGTGCGGGCCGTGGCAATCGCCCCCGGTGCCACGCAGTTGACGCGAATGGAATGCGGACCCAACTCCACCGCCGCCACTTTGGTAAATTGTTCGATGCCGCCTTTGGAGGCCGTGTAGTCCACCAACTTCGGGAAGGCGAGTTTGTTGCACCCCGACCCAAGGTTCACAATTGATCCCCCCTTTCCCGCCGCAACCATCGCCCGCCCGGCGGCCTGCGTGTTCAGAAACGTCCCCCGCAAGTTGGTACGCATCACTGCATCCCATTGATCCGCCCGCAGCTCCAGCAAGCTCGACCAAGTCTGGATCCCCGCATTGTTGATCAACGCAGAAGGCACTTCCCCCGCCCAATCGGCAGCCTGTGCGTGAAAGGCCTGCACCTGAGCCTCATCCCCCGCATCGCACTCCCAACCGCAGGCCATCCCCCCAGCCTCGGCACTCAGCGCGTCCGCCTCCGCCAACGACCCCAGATGCGTAAATGCCACCCGGTACCCCGCGCCGACCAACGCCAGCACCAAAGGCCGCCCGATCGCCGAAGTTCCCGCCGTTACCAAAGCCAACATGACCTAGCCCCTTTCACTTTGGCTAAAATATCCCTGCGCGGCGCGCACCAAGCCTCAAGGCATCACCTCGAACCTGTCCACATCCACCATCCCCATATCGGTGATCTTTAGATGCGGAATGACGGGCAGGCACAGAAACGCGAGCTGCAAAAACGGCTCCTCCAGCGTCACTCCCAAACTCCGCGCCGCCGCCCGCAGCCGGATCAATGCGTCCCTTACCCCCTCAAACGGCTCAAGGCTCATCAGCCCCGCCACCGGCAGCGCCAGTTCCGCCAGCACAATGCCGCCGGACACCACGACAAACCCGCCCTCGATCTCGCCCAACCGGTTGGCCGCAAGCGCCATATCGTCATAATCTGCCCCCACCACCGCAATGTTGTGATGGTCATGGCACACGGTGGACGCTATCGCCCCGCGCGCCAGTCCGAACCCTTTCACAAACCCGGTCGCCCGGTTGCCATTCACCCCATGCCGCTCAATCACCGCGATTTTCACCAGATCGCGGGCAATTTCGGGCCGCTTGTCGCCGTCCACCGGGGCTATATCAAACGTCAGATGTTCGGTGATGATCTTACCGGGCAAGATCCCGATCACCGGCGTGTCCACCCGGTTGCCACCTGTGCGGAAATCGTGGCCCGCGACGCGCGGTGCCTGCACCGAGTGTCGCCCTACAGGCCGGGTGGTGGGCCGGGCGGCAAAGGCCGTCTGGTCCGCCACGCGGCCACCCGCGAGAACAAGGCTCGCATGACACCCCTCAAGGCTGTCGATCACTGCAATATCGGCGCGCTTGCCAGGCGCTATCAGTCCGCGGTCCTTCAACCCGAAGGCTTCTGCCGCAGACAGGCTCGCCGCGCGGTACACTGCCAGTGGGTGCGCGCCCAATGAAATCGCCGTGCGGATCATGTGGTCGATGTGCCCATGTTCGGCTATGTCCAGCGGGTTGCGGTCATCGGTGCAGAAGGCCAGATACGGCGCATGGCGTTCGGTCAGCAGCCCAACAAGCGCGTGCAAATCCTTCGACACCGACCCTTCCCGGATCAACACCCGCAAGCCCTTGCGCAGCTTCTCCAACCCCTCGTCATAAGTGGTCGCCTCGTGCTCGGTCCGGATCCCTGCGGCGATGTAGCCGTTCAAATCCAGCCCACGCAGCAAAGGCGCGTGCCCGTCAATGTGCCGCCCCGCAAACGCCTCCAGCTTGGCCAGACACCCTGCGTCTTTCATCAACACCCCGGGATAATTCATGAACTCGGCAAGACCGATCACGCCGGGATGGTTCATCAGCGGCACCAGATCAGCAGCCTCCAGCCGCGCGCCGGTGGTTTCCATATGGGTCGAGGGCACGCAGGACGACAGGTTCACCTTGATATCCATCAGGGTCTGGGTGGCACATTCCAAGAAGTAGTGAATGCCCGGCAACCCCAGTACATTGGCAATCTCATGCGGATCGCAGATGGCCGTCGTCACCCCGCGCGGGGTGACACAGCGGTCAAATTCGTGCGGCGTGACCAGCGACGATTCAATGTGCAGATGCGTGTCAATAAACCCCGGCACCAGAATACGGCCGCCTACGTCAATCTCACGTACACCCGCATAGGTGCCAAACACCCCCACGATCGTGTCACCACAGATCGCCACATCGGTCTCGACCAGATCACCGGTGATCAGGTCGAACATGCGCCCACCTTTCAACACCAGATCGGCGGGCACAAGGCCACGGCCCTGATCAATACGGTCTGACAGGCTCATGCTGCTCTCCTTCATGTTGCCCGCACCAAACGCTGCCGATGCGGCGGCGTCCAGAGCCTTTCCCCCTTGCACCCCTGCGCTTGGGGTGATCCAAACAGGCCACCGTCAAAAGAGGTATCCCATGCGCCCCTTGCGCGGAATTGCCCTGAAACTTGGTTCTGTCCTGATCTTTATCGTGATGTCCTCGATGATCAAGGCCACCGCACAGCATGTACCCGCCGGGCAGACAGTGTTCTTCCGGTCATTCTGCGCCATGCCGGTGATCCTTGTCTGGCTGATGATGCGGCGCGAATTGCCGTCTGGCCTGAAAGTGGCAAACCCAATCGGCCACGTCTGGCGCGGGCTGATGGGCACGCTTGCCATGGGGCTGGGGTTTGCGGGCCTTGCCTATCTGCCGCTGCCCGAGGTGACCGCCATCGGCTATGCCGCCCCCCTGCTGACCGTCATTTTCGCCGCGATGTTTTTGGGTGAGGACGTGCGCGCTTTTCGAATTTCCTGCGTTATCCTGGGTATGGTGGGCGTGCTGATCGTGCTGACGCCGCGACTGACCCTGCTTAACGGTGACGCAGGCCATGCCGAAGCTTTGGGCGCGATGATGGTTCTGGGCGGCGCGGTGTTTGCCTCGCTGGCACAGGTGTTCGTGCGCAAACTGGTGATGACCGAGAAAACCCCCGCCATCGTGTTCTACTTTTCCCTGACCGCCACCTGCTTGTCGCTGATCACCCTGCCCTTTGGCTGGGTCATCCCGACGGGGCCAGAGATCGCCTTGCTGATAGGCGCTGGTCTGTTGGGCGGCGTGGGCCAGATCTTGCTGACCTCCAGCTACCGCGAAGCCGACGCGTCACTGGTCGCGCCGTTTGAT
The DNA here is from genome assembly GCA_031398405.1 of Rhodobacterales bacterium. Classification (GTDB taxonomy): domain Bacteria; phylum Pseudomonadota; class Alphaproteobacteria; order Rhodobacterales; family Rhodobacteraceae; genus JANNNF01. The sequence goes on from JANNNF010000002.1 coordinate 5,939, forward strand.
TACGCATCTATGATCTTTGCCCTGCTGATCGGTTATTTTGTCTTCGCCGAAGTGCCGACATGGACAATGTTGCTAGGCGCGGCCTTGATCGTAACCGCAGGCATCCTGATCATCTGGCGTGAACGCAAACTCGGCATCCAACGCGCCAGACAACGCAAGGCTATGACACCGCAAGGCTGACCATTTCACTTTGGCCCAAATATCCCGGGGTCCGGGGCTGGCCCCGGTCCCGCAGATGTCATGATATCACCCGTCAATCCGAATGCGCGCGTTGCCCGGATCAAACGGGCTGTCCTCAACCACCACCGCGTCCCATTCCTGCAGCAGCATCTTCACCTTCAGGCGTGTCCCCACTGTCGCAAGATCCGGCCGAACATAGCCCATCCCGATCTGCTTGCCGAATGCCACCGAATAGCCGCCCGAGGTCAGCCGGCCCACCTTCACCCCATCAACCAGCAAAGCCTCTTTGCCCCAAGGGTCGGTGTCTGACGGCCCGTCGATCAAAATTGTCACGCATTTGCTGCGGATGCCGGTATCAAGCATCGCCTGCTTGCCTTGGAAATCCTTCGACAAATCGACAAACCGGTCCAGAGCGGCCTCCAGCGGCGTCGCGTCACGGCCCAATTCGTTGCCGAACGCGCGATAGGATTTTTCTTGCCGCAGCCAGTTTTGTGCCCGCGCACCCACCAGTTTCATGCCGTGCTTGGCACCCGCCGCCAGCAATTGATCCCACAGATAGCGCTGCATCTCGATCGGATGGTGCAATTCCCAGCCCAACTCGCCGGTATAGGCCACCCGGATCGCGTTGACCGGGCACATGCCAAGTTCGATCTTGCGCGCCGACAGCCAGGGGAAGCGCTTGTTTGACAGCGCGGTTGCAGGATCAGCGTCCTTGATCAACTCGGCCAGAATCTTGCGGCTGTTCGGGCCGGCAATGGCGAACACGCCCCATTGGGTGGTCACGTCGTGGATGTCGATGTGACCGAACTCTGCCGCCTTGTCCTCGGCGCATTTGCGCAGATAATCGGCGTCATAGGCTGTCCATGCCCCCGCGCTGACAAGGTAATAGTCATTCTCGCCATTGCGCACCGCCCCGGTCTATGACCGCCAGAAGGCTTTGGGCGCGCAGTTTGGGCAAGTGAA
>JANNNF010000033.1:0-5092 GCA_031398405.1 Rhodobacterales bacterium
CCAAGCCGGCCCAGACCCCGTTATAGTTCACCCCCGCCGCCATCACCATCACCAGCACTTCGTTGCTGTCGATGGCCCATGTGTCCACCACCTCGGCCAGCATCGCCTGTTCGGGTTCACCATGCCGTTCGCGCCGGATCGCCCAGGCATACATTTGCTTCGGCACATGGCCCAATGGCGGCATCTCGCCGATTTCATACAGATCCTTGAGAACCTCGGTCTTCAACTCATCAACCTTGTCCAAAGCCATGGTGGCCTCCCGTATCTTTATGCCGCGCCGCAGAATCGGCACCACTCAACGTAAGAAATAGAAACGCTCGCGCAATTTTGCAATAGTTATGCTACATTTTTTGTAATTTTATGTCCGCCGCGACGCAGCGAATTGACGTTTTACATAATGTCGCATATCACGGCGTCAACCTAACATTATTGCGCAGACCCTGAGGCCCATATGACCAAAGACTCCCCTTGGCTGTTTCGCACCTACGCGGGCCATTCAACTGCAACCGCCTCGAATGCGCTCTACCGGGGCAATCTGGCCAAGGGGCAGACCGGCCTGTCGGTCGCCTTCGACCTGCCAACCCAGACCGGCTATGACAGCGACCACATTCTGGCGCGCGGCGAGGTGGGCAAGGTTGGCGTTCCCGTTGGCCACTTGGGCGATATGCGCGCACTTTTTGCCGATATTCCGCTGACCCAGATGAACACCTCGATGACGATCAATGCCACAGCGCCCTGGCTTTTGGCGCTATATATCGCGGTGGCCGAAGAACAGGGTGCGGATATTGCGACCCTGCAAGGCACTGTTCAGAACGATATAATCAAGGAATACTTGTCACGGGGCACCTACATCTGCCCGCCCAAACCCAGCTTGCGGATGATCACCGACATCGCGGCCTACACCCGCGCGCATTTGCCCAAGTGGAACCCAATGAACATTTGCAGCTATCACTTGCAAGAGGCCGGGGCCACGCCAGAGCAGGAACTCGCCTTCGCGCTCGCCACAGCCTGTGCCGTGCTGGACGATCTGAAGGGCAAAGTCGCCCCCGAAGATTTCCCCGACATGGTTGGTCGCATCAGCTTTTTCGTCAACGCAGGCATCCGTTTCGTGACAGAACTGTGCAAAATGCGCGCCTTTGTGGATTTGTGGGATGAAATATGTCTGACGCGCTACGGCGTGCAGGACGCCAAATACCGCCGTTTCCGCTACGGTGTGCAGGTCAACTCGCTTGGCCTGACTGAACAGCAGCCCGAAAACAACGTTTACCGTATACTGATCGAAATGCTTGCCGTCACCCTGTCGAAAAACGCCCGCGCCCGCGCTGTGCAGTTGCCCGCGTGGAATGAGGCTTTGGGCCTGCCGCGCCCGTTTGATCAACAGTGGTCGCTGCGGATGCAGCAGATTCTAGCCTATGAGACTGACCTGCTGGAATATGACGATCTGTTCGACGGCAACCCGGCGATTGACCGCAAAGTGACCGTGCTGAAAGACGGTGCGCGGGCGGAACTGGCGCAAATTGACGCCATGGGGGGAGCGGTCGCTTGCATCGATTACATGAAAGGCCGGTTGGTAGAGGCCAACGCCGACCGTCTGGCCCGCATCGAATCGAAGGAAACCACCGTGGTCGGCGTGAACCGCTTTACCACGACCGAGGCCTCGCCGCTGACCACCGGCGACGGCTCGATCATGCAGGCTGACCCTGCCGCCGAAGCTGACCAGATTGCCCGCCTTACCGCGTGGCGCAGCAGTCGCGATGCCGGGGCAGTGGCATTGGCGCTGCAGGCCCTGCGTGACGCTGCCGCTGGCGGCGCTAACGTCATGCCCCCATCAATTGCCTGCGCCAAGGCCGGGGTCACCACCGGCGAATGGGCAGGCGTGATCCGCGCGGCGTTCGGCGAATACCGCGCCCCCACTGGCGTGTCGCGCAACCCGTCGAACCGCACCGAAGGGCTGGAGCCGATCCGCGAGGCGGTGGATGCCGTGTCTTCCAAACTCGGTCGCCGTCTCAAATTTCTTGTCGGCAAGCCCGGCCTTGATGGCCATTCCAATGGCGCTGAACAGATTGCCGCCCGCGCCCGCGATTGTGGCATGGACATCACCTATGAAGGCATTCGGCTGACGCCCGCCGAGATTGTGGCTGCCGCCGCCGACCAGAATGCCCATGTGGTCGGCCTGTCGATCCTGTCGGGCAGCCACATCGCTCTGATGCGCGATCTGATGGACAGGATGCGCAGCGCAGGCCTTGGCCATATTCCCGTCGTGGTGGGCGGGATCATCCCGGAAGACGACGCATTCAACTTGCGCGCGATGGGCATCGCCGCGGTCTACACTCCGAAGGATTTTGAGCTGAACCGGATCATGCTAGACATCGTCGCCTTGGTGGACGCACAGCCTATCGCCGCCGAATAAGCGCAACCACCGGCAGATCCACAGTGGCCGCCGGGACGTGGTCGCCCACCTGACGGATACCCGCAAAGGCCCGCAGAACGGCGGCAATGAGCAGGGTAAACAGACATATCCAGACCACCAAAATCCCCTCTTGCCCCGCACAACCGCCCATTGCATTTGTGTCTACGGATACTCTAGGGATACTCTACAAGTTCTTTACAACGGCTTTACGCCGCTCTTAGGGTGCAAGATGACCGTTCATATCGGTGCAAAACCGGGCGAAATCGCAGAGACTGTGCTGATGCCGGGTGATCCATACCGCGCCCGCTGGGCCGCAATGACCTATCTTGAAAACCCGGTTCTGGTAACGGAAGTGCGGGGGATGTTGGGCTATACCGGCACTTGGCAAGGCCACCGCGTGACCATCCAGGGGTCGGGCATGGGAATGCCGTCACTGTCGATCTATGCCAATGAATTGCTTAGGGATTATGGCGCAAAAACCTTGATCCGCATCGGGTCAGCCGGCGCTTTGCAGCACCATGTCAAGGTGCGCGACGTGGTGCTTGCGATGACCGCCAGCACCCTTGGCAGCCCGTCACGGTCGATCTTTCGTGAGCTGAATTTCGCGCCCTGTGCAGACTTCGCTTTGCTTGCCGCCGCCCACCAGGCGGCCTTGCACATCGGGGTGCCCGTGCATGTGGGGGGCATCTATTCGTCAGATACCTTCTACGACGAACGCCCCGATCTTTCTGAACAACTTCAGAGGCATGGCACATTGTGTGTTGAGATGGAGGCCGCCGAACTCTACCATCTCGCCGCCCGTCACAACGCCCGCGCCTTGGCGATTCTGACGATCTCGGACCATATTTTGACCGATGACTCCCTGCCCGCCGACCAACGCGAACGCAGCTTTGGCGCGATGGTTGAACTCGCCTTGCAGGCCGCCTTCACCTGACGCCAAGCCATGGTCTGGCGCCGGTGGGGTCGGTAAGCGCAAGGGTCGGGATCAGGCCTTGCGCAAGGGCAGGTTATTGCCGGGTTTTAGGGTGCAGAAATGTCTTGCCGGGACTTGGTTAAGGCGGGACATAGACGGTATCACCTATCTTACGCGATCAACATTTGAAAACGTACAGGACATCTTAATGTCGTAGGATGGGCGATCCCGCCCATCTTCCCCACCCGAGAGGCGCTAGTTCCCGACCGGCATCACCCGTCGCCCGCCCACGGCGATGCCCTGCGCGATCCGCCCGTCTGCATCGTTGCCAGACAAGGATGCGAGAAAACCGTTGAATTCCGGCGTAGATTTGGTGGCAATCCGCTCGGCTTCGATGACCATATCCACTTCGTCGGTTTTCAGCCGCAGCCGGGTCGGCACCTTGGTCAACTTGTCCCGCATCGGAGCGGGGACGCCTTCAAAACTCGCCTGCCCCACGAACAGCGTCACATCAGCGCAATCCCAGCCGTCGCTTGACCCGCGCAGGCGCTGCACTTCGGCCATCGGCCGGGCACAGCGCCACTCGATCAGCTCGGTTTCCCACAGCTTCAACTCGCCCCGCATTGCGTCATAACCAGACCGAGTGGCAGCACTCATCGACGCGCTGGGAATGGACATGCCCAGACCCACACCCCCCCAGCCCCGGGATTTTCTGTGTCCAGACATAATCGCCCTCGACCCCGGCGTTGGCCACCAGAAAAAGCATGCGCGTCATCCTCACGGCCTCGGCAAACCCGTGGTGATGCCCGCCGCCCGCAACTCCTCCAGCATAGTGTAGGCAAAGTCCGATGCGCCCATTCCAGCAGGTTCCCCAGCATCTGCGCAATCAGGTTGCGGTCGCCAAGGATCATGGTGGTCGAGCCAAGGACGGCGCGGCACAGCAACCCCTTGTCCTTTGCCAAGGGTTGGTAAAAATCCCAAACCGTTGCCGCCAGATCTGTGGGCAGCAGCCCCCCGCCGCTGCCCAGATCAGCCTCTGCGCGGCTGATATCCAGCAAGCTGTCAAGCACCCGTTTGGCTTGGCGCATCTCGGTGCGCAACGCATCTGTCACCTCGGGTTGGCCCTGCAAGTTGGCCAACCTCAGCAGCATCCGGTTCAGCGGCGTGCGCAGTTCATGGGCGATGGTGTCAGACAAACGGTGTGTGGCACGGTTCAGATTTTCAATCCGGTTCAGCATGGCATGGACGTGGGTTTTGAGCAGGCCAAACTCATCTGCGCTGCGGGCACCGGGCAGGCGCGCGTGCAGATCGCCTGCCGCCACCCAGTCTGCCAGCGCGTTTACCGCGCCGATCCGTTTCATGACCCAGCGGGTCGACAGACCCCGGCTTAGCTGATGCCGACAAACATCCGGCTCCCGTCGGCTAAACGCATATTCATGCCCACCAGCCGCCCCGCCGCGTTCGCCAACGGCCCCCCCCCCGACGACCCCGGATTTACCGCCGCGTCATGCTGCATCAGGCGCAATGGCACCGCTGGTTCTATCTGTCGCTCAGGCGCAAATATCACCCCTGCGGACAGTATAAATTCGGCCCCTAAAGTCGCGCCCAGCCGTAGACCGCCTCGCCCAACCCAAGCACGACGCCCAAGTGCAACCCCTGCCGCCCCGGCACCACCGCCAGCACCGCCACGCCGCGCACCACGTTCACCGCAATCACCGCAGCCACCTCAACACGGCCCTTCACCCCGGTCAGCCGCACATCCGGCGCAT
>JANNNF010000041.1:0-11871 GCA_031398405.1 Rhodobacterales bacterium
GATTATTTCGCCAATATTGGCGAGATCGGTCTGGGCTTCACCAACATCGTCAGTGAAACGCTGACGGCGCGGGCCGGCATTGATTATACCTATGCCAACGGCCGCGACCCGGGGGGCAGGTTCAACACCAGCAACTTGTCGCTGCCCATTGGCGTGACGTGGGACAAGCGCGACAGCATCACCGATGCGACCAAAGGATTTTATCTTGATGCCGAAGTGAAGCCGTTTCTTGGCTTTGGCACCACGGGGTCGGGCGTGCGCACCACGTTTGACGGTCGTGCCTACAAAGCCTTAGGCGCAGATGCCCGGGTTGTTCTGGCTGCCCGCGTGCAGGGCGGCGCAATCTTTGGCACATCCTTGCTGGAAACCCCGCGCGACGATCTGTTCTTTTCGGGTGGCGGCGGCACTGTGCGCGGGCAGCCGTACAAATCGCTTGGTGTCAACGTGACGCGCGGATCTGGGCCGCAATTCCTGATCGGGGGCCTGTATCACCTAGGGGCGTCAGCCGAGGCCCGGGTGCGCGTGACAGAAAAGATCGGCGTAGTGGCCTTTGCCGATATCGGCAGCATCGGGATTGACGGGTTTTCGGGGGGCACGTCCAACTGGCACGCAGGCGCCGGGTTGGGCCTGCGCTATGACACCGGTCTCGGACCGATCCGGGTCGACATTGCCGGGCCGGCGGGTGGAGACACTGGGGACGGCGTTCAAATCTACATCGGATTGGGGCAATCGTTTTGATGTGGCCCACGGTACCTTGGCGCGCTGTCGCCCTCTGCATGCTGATAGTTGGCCCTGCGGCAGCACAGGAAGACGACCGCAGTTATTTGACAGCGTTTCTGGAAGATAATCTTTCGGGCGCAGGGCGACAGGTCATCGTCACCGGATTTTCCGGGGCACTGTCATCAAAGGCCAGCGTTGAGCAACTGACGATCGCCGATGCCGATGGGATCTGGCTGACGTTGAAGGGTGTGACGCTGGACTGGAACCGGTCTGCGCTGTTTGGCGGGCGGGTGTCGGTGGACGAACTGTCGGCGCAAGAAATTATTCTGGACCGGATGCCGGTCGCTGACCCGGATGCGTTGCCTTCACCCGAGGCCGGGGGGTTCAGCCTGCCAGACCTGCCAGTGTCGGTGGACATAGGGTCGGTCGTCGCCGAAAAGATCGTTTTAGGTGCCCCTGTGTTGGGTACAGCGGTCGAGGGGCGGCTTGAGGCATCGTTGACCCTTGCCGACGGCGAAGGGCGCGGGGCTTTGGTGCTGGAACGCACCGATGATGGCCCCGCTGGCAAGATCAACCTTGAGGCCAGCTATTCCAACGCAAGCCAGCAACTGGTACTGGACCTGACAGCGTCCGAGGCTGAGGGCGGAATTGCCTCTACCTTATTGGGCCTGCCGGGTGCTCCTTCTGTCGAACTCTCGGTGCAAGGTGCAGGGCCTGTTGGTGATTTTACCGCTGATGTAAGACTAGCCACCAGCGGCGTTGATCGGCTGGCCGGTCAAATTCAACTGATCGCGCAAGAGGGCGGAGGCAACGCCTTTACCGCCGATCTGCGTGGCGATCTGGCCCCGCTGTTCTTGCCGCAATATGCCCAATTTTTCGGTTCTGATATCGCGATTGTTACCAAAGGTGCACGTGATGCAGCCGGGCGCCTGGTACTGGATCAGGTTTCTCTGATTACGAGGGCACTGGCCTTGAACGGGTCTCTGGCCTTGGCGTCTGACGGCCTGCCTGAGGCATTTTCGCTGACCGGCACGCTTGGCCTACCCGATGGCAGCCCGGTGTTGCTGCCGCTGAACGGGCCGGAAACGCGGGTGAACGGCGCGGAAATACAACTGTCTTATGACTCGACCAAGGGTGAAGGCTGGTCTGGCACCGCGGTTCTGACCGGGCTGGATCGGGTTGATTTGCAGGCGGACCGCTTTGGCCTTGATGGGTCTGGCCGCATCAGCCGGTCCGCGACGGGTGATGTGGTGGGCGCGACATTGATCTTTCAGGCCGACGGGTTGCTGCCCGCCGATGTCGCGCTGGCGCAGGCTTTGGGCAGCAGTTTGCGTGGGTCGACAACGCTTTACTGGCAGGAAGGTCAGGGCGCATTGGCCGTTCAACGCCTGACCGTTGCGGGCGATGGCTATGATGTGGAAGGTCATGTGCGGATCGAAGGTCTTCGTGCCGCGCTGCAAATGACGGGACGGGTGCAGGCCAATGCAACCGACTTGTCGCGGTTTTCTGGTCTTGCGGGCCAACCGATTGGCGGCGCGGGGACGGTCATTCTGCAGGGCACGGGCAGCCCGCTCGCCGGGGATTTTGATCTCACCGGGACGGCGCAGGGACAGAATTTGCGCATCGGCCAATCGCAGGTAGATGCCGTTTTACGCGGCACATCGCGGGTTGAGATGTCAGCCAAACGCGATGAAAGCGGAACCATCTTACGCAACGCCAAAGTCACGGCGCAAAGCCTGACCGCAGTGGCGCGCGGCACGCTGGCCTCTGCGGGCAGTGCGCTGACCGCAGAGCTGGAGTTTGCCGACCTGTCGGTGATTGGTGGCGGGTTGCGCGGCGCGCTGTCAGCCAAGGCTGCGTTCAACGGCACGCCCACCGATGGCATCGTCACACTGGACGGCCTGGCCACTGGCTTGCGCGTGGGGCAGGCCGATACTGATCGACTTCTGGCCGGGCAAAACAGGGTTTCAGCGCGGCTGGCGGTCAAGGACGGCCAAGTCCAGATTGAAAGTGCAAGACTGGCCAACCCGCAAATCACTGCTGATGCCACGGGCCGGGTGGCAGGCGCGCTGCGCGAGATTGCTCTGACCGGGCGGTTGGCGAATCTGGCTTTGCTGATCCCGGAGTTTCCGGGTGCGGTTACGGTGAATGGCACGGCGGTGCAAGATGCATCCGGCTATCGGCTGGATTTGCGCGGTACCGGGCCGGGGCAGATTGATGCTCGTGTGGCAGGAACAGTGGCGGCCAATATGGCGTCGGCTAACCTGACACTGGCAGGGACGGGGCAAGCAGGCCTTGCCAACGCATTCATCGGGCCGCGCGCCGTGTCTGGTCCGGTGCGGTTTGATCTGGAGTTGAATGGGCGGCTGGCGCTGTCGTCGCTGTCAGGGCGGGTCAGCCTTTCGGGCGGGCGCATTACCGACCCCGATCTGGCACTCGCCTTTGAACGCACCGAAGTGGTGGCCGATCTGACAGGCGGGTCGGCCCGGCTGTCTGGAACGACGCAACTGTCGACTGGCGGGCGCATCCGGTTGGATGGCACCGTCGGGCTGGAGCCCCCTTACAACAGCGATCTTTCGGCGCAGTTGGATAGCCTGGCCCTGCGTGACCCAGAATTATATGAAACCACGGCCAGCGGTGCCGTCACCTTGAATGGTCCGCTGGCAGGTGGGGCGTTGATTGCTGGACGGGTTGATCTGGCAGATACAGAACTGCGGATTCCGTCTACTGGATTTGGTGGCTTGGGCGGTTTGCCGGGGTTGCAGCATGTGAACGAACCTGCCGCCGTGCGGTCCACCCGCGTGCGGGCCGGGTTGCTGGGCGATGCAGCGTCAGGCGAGTCTGGCAGCAGTACACGGCCTTTTGGTCTCGACCTGACGATTTCGGCCCCGCAACGGATATTCATCCGAGGCCGGGGGCTTGATGCTGAACTCGGTGGGCAAGTACGGCTGACCGGCACCACAAAGGCGATTGTCCCGTCAGGCGGGTTTGAACTGATTCGGGGTCGATTGGATATCTTGGGAAAACGGCTGGAACTGACCGAGGCGAGCCTTGAATTGCAGGGGGATTTTGTTCCCTACATCATCGTGGCTGCGGCTAGTACCAGCGATGAGGTGACCAGCTATGTGCGCATTGAAGGCCCGGCGAATAACCCCGAGGTGACGTTCACGTCATCACCCGAATTGCCGCAGGAAGAAGTGTTGGCCCGGCTGTTGTTTGGCCGCAGTCTGGATACCATCTCGGCGTTGCAAGCCGCCCAACTTGCGGGTGCTGTGGCGTCGCTGGCAGGCAATGGCGGCGAGGGGCTGATTGGCAATCTGCGCAAAAGCTTTGGCCTTGATGATCTGGACGTATCTACCGCCGCCGATGGCAGCGCTTTGTTGAAGGCAGGCAAGTACCTGTCCGAGAACGTATATAGCGAGGTGCAACTGGGGCAGGACGGCAAAACCCAGATCAACCTGAACCTTGATATCAAGCCCGGGTTGACCGTGAAGGGCCGGGTATCAGCGGATGGATCAACCGGGATCGGGGTCTACCTTGAGAAGGACTACTAAATCCGGCCGCGTTCAGACATAAAAAGAAATTTCGCAGAACGCGAAGGGTCGGATTTATGAGTAAGCTGCAAGCTTAACCGGTTCTAATTGACATAAAAAAACGACCCAACTACGGGGCCGTTTTTAACGTATCGCGAAAAGGGGCGTCAGATCAGTTGGTGGTCGTGGTGGACGACGACGGCGAATCCGACGAAAGGACTGACGCGAGGACTGCCAGACCAAGAACACCGCCAATGATCGCAGTGGTCGTAACCGTACCGCCGACAAAGCTGGTACCCGTCGTGGTGCCTGGAGCACCAGCAACGCCTTGAGCATTCGCAACCGAAGCAAGAGTGGCAAATGAGAGCGCGAGAGCAAATTTGTTCATAGAGTTTCTCCTGACAGTGAAAGTGCTTGCCTAAACATACCATTCTACTGGCACTGGGAAAAGCACAAGTTTGCGGGGCCGTTGTGTCTTACCGGCAAACGAACCTGAAAACCACATGCCTTCGGCGATCATTCCACCAGCTTGGCTATGTCTATATAACCAATCTTTGGGTTCGTCCACTGATGTGATTGCCGGATAAAGCCACCGCCTTCGATCCAGAAGTCATTGACTATTTTTCCCGCATCGCCGGTGCAAGTTTCCTGCATATGCGTCGTTGCGTAAACGCGTTCAATAACTTCCAGCCGTTGCGAACCAAGAGACGCCATTTTGCAGGTGAACTCCAGCCGGTCGTTTGTGTCATTATCACCCAGCACAAAGTAGCTACGTGCGTGGCTGCCACCAGCGTTTGCCAGTTGCGACACCGTCGGGGCAGCGGCTGACATCAGATCAGGCGTCAGCCCCCGGGTCGATATCAGCACCCCGTTTCGCAGGGTCACGACTGTGTTATCGCCCGTGGCCCAGCTTTCTGTGCCGGAATTTGTGTCACGTCGCGTGATGTAAACCACCACGTCGCGTGAAGGAACGCCAAGACGGATCAGTGGGATACCACCAGTCGCAGCAATCTGCGCCCGAGTGATCACCATTGCGGCGGCGGGCTGGGCCTTTGGCGAAGCTGCGGTTTTCGCGGCCGACAGCAACACTGTGGCAAGCGGTGCTTCGCTTGGGTCAGACCCACAGGCAGCAAGCATCAAGGCCAGCGCAGCCAGCACAGGTTTCTTGGACCGGGCCATCAACGCCACACCCTTCCCCATTGATCATCCAGGCGATCTTTGTGGTAATCCCGGATCGTTTCATACAGACGGCCCTGCACATCCAGCCTTGCCCCGCCGTCACGCGTAACCGGACGGATCGTCGCGGCGAAGACGCGACGTGATGGTTTGGACAGCAGGAAGTTCAGCGGAATCTGCACGCGGATGCCCTTGTCAAACGACCCTTCGCCAAACTTCTTGGCAGGCACGTTGGTGATCGTGGCAAAGGCCCCGACCTTCACCCCATTGGCAAACTCGCGGTCCAGCGCCAACGTCGCGCCGATATCCCCTGCCAGATAACGGCCGGCATCAAGCTGGCCGATATAGCCATCGCCAAAGGTGTAATACGCAGACACATGGCCCGTCGCGATGCCATAGTTGTAGTCGCCAAAACCAAAGCCGCCATCCGTGTCGCGCTGTTTGCTATAGTTTGCCTCAACTCCAAGGGCGAGGCGGCTGCCAACGGGTTTCCACAAAACCTCTGCGGACAAGCCTGCATGCATCCGTTCAAGGTATCCGACCGTGACGCGTGAATACAGCGTATCCGCCGGACGGGAATACCACGCCAGCGTCAGACGTTCCAGCGCAGGGTCGCCATCGCGATAATACAGCACCGCATCACTGCGCACATGCGCAAGCTGCGAATTTGATAGCCGGTTGGTATTTACAAGGTTTCCTGCCAGCGGCTTGATGGCCGAGCCAGACAAGATCAAGCCAGGCCTGATCTCATACCGGGCGGCCAACCGCAGGCCTACATCAATTCTGATCGGGTTGGACGGATCAAAGTAACTGACCTGACTGTAAGGCGACAAACGCCAGTTGAACTTGGGGTAAAGCCCTTCATCCCCAAGCGCGCCCGGCGGCAGCCGACCGGCCTCGGTGAAAGTGACCCTGTCATGCAAAAGCGTGTCATTATTGGGCGCATGTTCCAGCGCCTCCAGATCAGCGCGGCGAATGGTGACTTTGGAAAGCGCGATGCCGTTGACCACAGGCACAATTTCAAACACCTCGACAGAGGCGGGCATGACCTGACTTAGTGCACGCGCAGCACGCCCAATGGCCTGGGGGCCGTTATCCAGCACTGGGTTGCGCAGCCGAAGTTGGGCACGCGTCTGCGTGACCGACAGCGCCTCGACCCCCATGCCGTCCACTGCCAACTGGGCAGCAAGAGCCTTGCGCGCCGCCCGCGCCGTGCGGTCGTCCGACACCCAAGCATCCGACCAGCCCGCCGATTGCGGCGACCGGAGGCCCACTTGCACCGGGGCCGGTCCTGACACCTCGCCACCCAGCCGGCGCTTGGGGTTCAGGGTCAGATGCAAGGCCACGCCAATTTCACTGCCGTAGAGGGAATACAGGCCAAAGCGCAGCGCTTCACTGCGTTTGTATTCCACGCCAAAGTTGAAGGGATTGCTGCGATCAAAGGTACCGCGCTTGCCCGCTTCCTCGGCATAGGCATCAGACGAATATTCCGCCTTCAGCGTCCAGCGATCATCGGGCTGCCATTCAACCCCGGCAAACGGTGCCGTCGGGCCTTTGAACCATTGCCCCGTGTTGACGTTGCCACCCACGCCAATATTCACCGGCGGGCGTTTCCCAAAGGGCGCACCTATGCTGCCATAGCTGCCCAGACGACCCCAGCCCAGACCCGCCGTTACCTTGACCGTGCTGCCAAACGTCTTGGTCGCAGCGATGTATTCACCCGATTGCAACCCGGTGCCGATGAAATCCTGCAACCCTATGGTCACGGACGGTAGATAGCGTCCCTCGCGCAGAATCTGATAGCGCAAGTCAAAGCTGCGGTCGTAATAGATTTCAAACGTTTGTTTCCCGTCAAAATTCCAGTCTCGCACAGCACTGTAACGGAAACTCCCCGACAGGCGCGGCGTGATCTGAAACGACAAAGTCGTGCGGCTGATCGGTCCGAAGCGGGTGGAACTGAACGATAACGCTCCATCCGGCGCAGCTTCGCCCGAGGGCATATCAATCAGACCGGTGACGCCGCTCATGTTCACCGTGGGCTGCATTTCTGCACGCAACGGCGTAGTGGTGCCAATGGTCAGGCCCGCCACCACAGCGGCAAGAAGGATTTGTCGCACTGGCATGTTCACATCATCATTATTGGGCAAGTGCAGTATGAGTGTGACATGGCGCTGTGCAAGCGGTTTTCGGTGACGCTTTATTGTCGCGCTTATCTATGACCGAACTGCCACGCCGTCACCTTGCGGTGTGCGCGCGGCGAGTGGCTTCACAAATTCATGCACCATCCGCCGCGCCGATCCGGCGTCGCCCCGGGCGACCACGGACCCGATCTCACGCAGCGCCGTCGCCATCTGCAACTCTGACAGGCTTTCTTCTTCCGCTCGCAGGATTTTCGGGTGTGGCGTTGTCAGCAAGCCTTGGCCAATCAGCAGTTCTTCATGCAGTTTTTCGCCGGGCCGCAAACCGATTACCGAAATTTCAATATCGCCCTCGGGGTGCGATTCATCCCGCACGGTGTACCCTGCCGCATGGATCATCTGTTCAGCGAGATGACGGATTTTTACAGGCTTTCCCATATCCAGTACGAACACGTCGCCGCCCCGCACGCCTTCGCTTTCGGTAAATGCCCCCGCCAGCAAGACCAGACGGGCGGCCTCGGACAGGGTCATAAAGTACCGCGTCACATCTTCGTGCGTCAGGGTCACAGGCCCGCCCCGCGCAATCTGATCCTTAAACAATGGAATCACGGATCCCGAAGACCCCAACACGTTGCCAAAACGCACAATTGAAAACACCGTGGTGGTGGACCGCTTTGCCAGATCTTGTATGACCAGTTCCGCCAGCCGCTTTGACGCACCCATCACGTTGGTGGGGCGAACTGCCTTGTCTGTGGAAATTAGGGTAAACCGCTGCACCCCCGCATCAAGTGCCGCTGCGGCGACAACCCGAGTGCCAAGCACGTTGTTGGCCAGCCCCGCAATCGGGTTCGATTCGACCAAGGGCACATGTTTATAGGCCGCTGCGTGGAACACGGCCTCAATCTCTTGTTCAGCCATCACAGCGCGGGTCATACGGGCGTCGGCGACCGATCCCAGAACGGGCACAATCTCTATTTTCCCATCGCCCAACAGATCGCGCAATTCGCGTTCTACCGTGTAAAGCGCCAGTTCTGACACCTCAAACAACACCAGCCTGCGCGGAGCCTGTTCCAAGAGGTTGCGGCACAGTTCAGACCCGACCGACCCGCCTGCGCCTGTAACCAGAACCGACCTGCCCCGGTACGCGCCGCGCGAATACAGGCCAAGTGTGTCTTCCAACTGGCTGCGTCCCAGGAACCGGCCAGGGGTGACAGGTTTTAGATTATCGACCAATTCTTCAGCCCCAATCAGTTGGGCAAAGGATGGTAAGGCGTGAACATCCAACCCAAGTGCTTGAAGTTTACGGGTGATCTGTATCTGCTTGGGTTGTGACAGCGACGGCATCGCCAGCAACACCCGGTTTACATCGCGGTTGCGCACAACTTGTTCAATCTCAGACGGCGAATAAATCCGCAGCCCGGCTAGACGCTGCGTCTGCAGTGTAGTGTCGTCGTCAATGAACGCGACCGGCGTGATACTTTCATGCGTTTTCAATGCCAGCGCCAACTGTAGACCAGTATTGCCGGCCCCGTAGATCAGCACCCGGGTTCGCGGACGACCCGCGTTCAGCACCCAAAGAAACACTTTCAGCATGGCCACGCGGGTCAGCACTGACCCAAGAAACAAAATCAAGCCGAACAGGATCGTACCGGCAGAATCAAACTCGAAGGACGGCACCCGCGTCAGCAGGAACAACCCGAACGCCACCAGCAACGCGTAATAGCCAGTTGCCGTAATTGCCAATGATTCGTAGGCTTTAAGTTTGACCAGCGGCAGTCCGAACGCCCAAGACGACAAACCAGACAGCAAGGCCAGCAAGGGATATAGCGGCCAAATCCGCTCAATCGCCGCAACCGGTATCACGCTGTTGTTAAGCACCATCGTGGCCACGAGAAGTGCCAAGGGCGCCATCAACGCATCCAGCAGCAACAGTGTCAGATGTTTTTGCCCTCGCGACATCAAATCAAGCCGCGCAAACATCCATTTTCTAAACATTTTCATCAGGGGTCACGCACCTTTTGGGTACAAAAGCGCCCGTTAATTTCTGCAATCACGTCAGTGCAAAATGCCCGAACACCTTCGCCACATTAATATACCTAAACTATCCCGCTACGGTGCAGCAATTGTGAAATATCTCAACTATACCCCTATCGCGGTTTCCCGCCCACAATCTGGGCAACTCGCCGCAAAAGCACACCCTTCACGGTTTTCCACATCAACATCATATCCAAGCAAAGCGACCAATTGCACTGATACAGCAAGTCAAGCTGCGCTTTTCTGGGGATGCAACGGGTACAATAGACCGAATCAGTCTGTTCTGCCGTAACGCAAGGTGCCAGAAGGCGTTCCTCCATCGCATGAAAGTACAAAGTCGCCAAACCGGTCACGCCAGGTCGGCTTTGCAACACGCGGGCGTAAAGATCAGGAAAGCGTTCAACATACATCCGCAAAGGCGGGCGCGGGCCGACAAAGCTGATGTCGCCGCGCAGAATGTTCCATAACTGCGGCAGTTCATCCAGCCGCGTGCTGCGCAAAAAGCGGCCAGCGGGCGTGACGCGGGCGGCCTTGTCGCCGCCTGAAACCCCAGTGTCAGCCGCGGCGACTGTCATCGTCCGCAGCTTCCAAAGCTGGAAGGGTTGCCCGGGTGCCTTCATTCGCTCTGACACATAAAACAGCGGGCGACCTTGCACGATCAACAGCCCAGCCAACAGCACCATGATTGGCAGGCCAAAAATCACGACCAAAACCAAGGCCACGCAGATATCAAACAGGCGTTTTGATGTGGTCATGTAGGTGTGTTTAGCAGGCCACGCCAGTCCGCCACAAGATCAGCAGGACTGGTCGGCGGCGTAGCGATGACGCCACCAAGGCGGCGGATATCCAGCACTGCGCGCGGCAATACGGCGGCATTTGGCGGACCATAGTGCCACTGCGCCCCTGCGGCATTCAGCAATTCAGCCATCGGCAACGGAGGGTCACAGGCAATATTCAACACGGGTGGCAGATTGTCCTGCAACATCAGCTGCGCGATCACGTGGGCCAGCCGCTGCGGCCCGATCCACGACCGAACCGGACCACCTGGCAGTCCCGGCACCGGGTCCAGCGCCACTTCGTGGCCCCCCGCCGCCCCCAACAACGCATCCGCCCCTACCACATTGCCAATGCGCAAAATTGTGACCGGAACAGCCCCTGCCCCCGCAATTAAAGCCTGTTCAGCGGCAAGTTTTGCCTGCCCATAAGGCGAAAAGGGCTGCGCCACATCATCTTCGCTGCAATCCTCGCCCCGCGCACCGTAAACGGCCGCAGTTGACGCCATCAGCACTCGCATGGCCCCGCACGCAATCGCAGAGGCCGCAATATGGCGGGCCATGGTGGCATTCAGCGCCATTTGACCCGCATCACCGCGCAGCACGGCCGCCAGATGCAGCACCCCGCAACCCTTTGGCAATTCGACAATCCCGGTGGCAATGTCCCAGTGAATATCTGCCCCCTGCCCCCGACCAGACCACATAAACCGCAAACCGGGTGGCGATGTCCGTGCCCATGCGGCGCGCACCATCTGCCCGATACGGCCCGACGCCCCGGTAACGACTACAATTTTATCTTTGAATTCTGTCAGCACAGCCTCTTAGCGTTAGTGATCGAAACCTATTGCAAGCCAAGGTTAGGATCAGGTCATGTGTTACTCTGGCTTTTCCAAGGGGCCACTCTCACCCTCCAACCTCTTGCGCATCTCTCGCAAGACGGGCAGCACCGCACGCACGCGGTTTGCGCCAAGAGATTGCACCACCTCGGCAATCAGCGGCGTCACCGATGCCACGGCAGCATCGCGCGCCGCGCGGCCTGACGGGCTGATCGCCACAAATTTGCGTCGCGCATCATCCCAGTCGGGGCGGATATGGACATGCCCGGCCCATTCTAGTTTCGCCAGCGTGTTGGTCATCGCCCCCCGAGTCACATGAAACGCCCGTGCCAATTGCGCCGGGGTGCGTTCGTCGCTGATCCGCGCCAGATGATTCAAAACTGAAAAATGCGACAGTTGCATGCCGCGCGGCAGCACTTTGGAAATGCGGTTTCGGGCCAATTGGTCGGCCATAAACAGCTCGCCGAACAAGGCGACCGCGATATCATCGGTCCTCTCCGTGCTGGGCTTTTCCGGGGTGATCATGGGTCGTGAAAGCCCCGGTCGTGCGTCAACGACGGAACCCGGGCGCGGGCCTTTTCGACCAGCGACAGATCAAGGTCCACCATTGTCACGCCGGGGTCTGTGCCACCATCGGCCAGCACTTCGCCCCACGGAGCGA
>JANNNF010000009.1:0-4350 GCA_031398405.1 Rhodobacterales bacterium
GGAAGTTTATCGTCTGCAAGGCGTGAACATCAACGACAAGCACATCGAAGTGATTGTTCGTCAGATGCTTCGCCTGATGGGCCAAGACGGCGCAACGCCTGAAACGGTCCCTCATGTCACCGATTTCCTCAACCGCGACGGCCTGATAGAAGCCGCCCCCAGATCAGATGAAACCCCGCCCGACCTGACCCGAGATCCCCTCGAACTGCCTGCCTCGCGTGCGTTGCGCCTGCAGGCGATCACACGGGGGGATGAGGGTTTTATCCTGTCGATGGCTTACTCCACCCAACGCGGTTACGGGCGCACCCACGCTTTTGTGGGCGAGTTGCGCATCGGCACAGTGGCGGTTGAGGTCGACATCCCCGAGCTGGGCTTTGCGGTCGAGATTGGCGAGGTCGCGCTGACCGAATGCGAGACCGTCAACCAGTTCAAAGGCTCCAAGACTGAGCCGCCACAGTTCACCCGTGGATATGGTCTGGTCTTTGGCCAGTCCGAACGCAAAGCCATCGCGATGTCCCTGGTCGACCGAGCCTTGCGCTGGAAAGAGCTTGGCGAAGATTTTGTCGGCGCCCCCGCACAGGATGAGGAATTCGTGCTCTATCACTGCGACAACATTCAGGCGACGGGGTTTCTGGAACACATCAAACTGCCCCACTACGTTGATTTTCAAGCGGAACTTGAACTGGTCCGCCGCTTGCGCGCCGAGGTTCAGGCCCAGATGCAAGAGGCCGCAGAATGAAGCTAGTCGCACCCACCTCCGCTGACGTCGAAACTAGCCGAAGTGTCGCTGACTATAGCATAGCCCGTAGCCGAGCTATCCCCGACCGAGCTTTGATCCGCAGGTTTCCTTGGTTTCTGCCTAGCGAACTTAAACACCGAATAGGCAAAAAACCCAAGAACCGCAGCGCAGGCCACTAAAAATGCTCCGGTCACATAGGCCAAATCAATCTCCATCCTTTGTCCAATTTGCCCATTGTCCGAGAATAACCATGACCGATCAAGCGTATAACTTCGCCTACCTCGATGAACAGACAAAGCGCATGATCCGCCGCGCGATCCTGAAAGGCATCGCTGTGCCTGGCTATCAGGTGCCCTTTGCCAGTCGTGAAATGCCGATGCCCTACGGCTGGGGCACAGGCGGCGTGCAGGTGACGGCGGCTTGCCTTGTGCCTGACGACACGCTGAAGGTCATTGACCAGGGTGCCGATGACACCACCAACGCGGTGTCGATCCGCAAATTCTTTCAACGCACCGCAGGCGTGGCTGTGACTGAATCCACCGCCCAAGCCAGCATCATCCAGACCCGCCACCGCATCCCGGAATCCGCCCTGACCGAAGGCCAGATCCTTGTCTATCAGGTGCCGATCCCCGAACCCCTGCGATTTCTGGAACCGCGCGAAACCGAGACCCGCAAGATGCACGAGCTGGAGGAATATGGCCTGATGCATGTTAAACTCTACGAAGACATCGCCCGTCACGGCCAGATCGCCACGTCCTACGCCTATCCCGTCAAGGTTGAGGGCCGCTATGTCATGGATCCATCCCCCATCCCGAAATTCGACAACCCCAAACTGTCCAACTCTCCCGCGATTCAGCTGTTCGGCGCGGGCCGCGAGCAGCGCATCTACGCTCTACCCCCCTATACCCATGTCGTCAGCCTTGATTTCGACGATCACCCCTTCACCGCCTCCAAGGCCCCGCATGACTGCGACCTGTGCGGCGCGAAAGACAGTTATCTGGATGAAGTGATCACCGACGATCAGGGCAGTCGCATGTATGTCTGTTCCGACACCGATTTTTGCGCCAGCCGCCGCACGGCAGGCCATGTTGGCCGCCTGGGCGTCGCCCAAACCAAAGAGGCCGCAGAATGACCAGCCCCCTCCTCTCCGTCTCTGGCCTGACCAAAAGCTACGGCCCCCGCATTGGCTGCGCGGATGTGTCCTTTGAACTCTACCCTGGCGAAGTCCTTGGGATTGTTGGCGAAAGTGGTTCTGGCAAATCCACCCTTCTGTCTTGCCTTGCCGGGCACCAGGCCATCGATCTGGGCCAGATCACCTACGCTGGCCGCAATGTCCTTGCGATGTCCGAAACCGAACGCCGCCGTTTGGGCCGCACCGAGTGGGCCTATGTCCACCAGAACCCGCGCGATGGTTTGCGCATGGGCGTCTCTGCTGGCGGCAATGTGGGCGAACGGCTGATGGCCATTGGATCGCGCCATTACGGCCAGATCCGCGATACCGCCACTGACTGGCTGGGCCGCGTGGAAATTGCCGCCGACCGTATCGACGACCGCCCCACCGCCTTTTCCGGCGGCATGCAGCAACGCCTGCAAATCGCCCGCAATCTGGTCACCGCCCCCCGCCTTGTTTTCATGGACGAACCTACCGGCGGCCTTGATGTCTCTGTTCAGGCCCGCCTGCTCGACCTGCTCCGCGGCCTTGTGCGTGACCTCGGCCTGTCCGTCATCATCGTCACCCATGACTTGGCCGTGGTCCGCCTGCTGGCGCACCGCCTGATGGTGATGAAATCCGGCCACGTCGTCGAACACGGCCTGACCGATCAGGTGCTGGATGATCCGCAGCACGCCTATACCCAGCTTCTCGTTTCATCCGTTCTGGCCGCCTGACGCCATACGAAAGCCCGTCATGATCACAATATCCAATCTTTCCAAAACTTTCATCCTGCACAATCAGGGCGGCGCCACTATTCCGGTCATGGCCCATGCCGCCCTGACTGTCGCCCCCGGTGAATGTGTCGGCCTGATCGGGCAATCCGGTTCAGGCAAATCCACCCTGATGCGCATGATCTATGGCAATTACCTCGCCGCAGGTGGCAGCATCCATGTCGGCGCGCTTGATGTTGCGACCGCCGGCCCGCGTGATATCATCGCGCTCCGGCGTGATACCTTAGGCTATGTCAGCCAGTTCCTGCGCGTCGTGCCCCGTGTGCCGACGTTGGATGTGGTCGCCGACCCCCTTCTGTCATTGGGCGTGCCCCTCGATACCGCCCGCGCCCGCGCCGCCAGCCTGCTTGCACAGCTGAACATCCCGCAGCGGCTGTGGTCCCTGTCGCCCACCACCTTTTCGGGGGGTGAACAACAGCGCGTCAACATCGCGCGCGGTTTCGCCCACCCCTACCCTGCCCTTCTCCTGGACGAACCCACTGCCAGCCTTGATGCCATCAACCGCGAGGTCGTGTTGTCTCTGATCGGCGACGCAAAGGCCCGCGGTGCTGCCATCCTTGGCATCTTCCATGACGAATCCGCCCGCAACCGCGTGTGCGACCGGCTGGTTGATGTGACAGGCTTCACCCCGCAGGCCGCCGCATGATCTTTGCAATCGTTGGCCCTTCGGGCGCAGGCAAGGACACGCTGATTGCCGGGGCAATGGCCGCACGCGACGATCTGCGACTTGTACGCCGTGTGATTACCCGGCCAACCCACGCAGGTGGTGAGGATTTCGAAGGCGTCACCGAGGCCACCTTTGCATCCCGCAAAGCCGCTGGCGAATTTGCCGTTGATTGGCAGGCCCATGGGCTGCACTACGGCATTCCCCGCGCCCAGACCCTTGGTTCTGGTGCGGTCCTTTTCAATGGCAGTCGCGCCGCCCTTCCGGCCGCGCAACTGGCCTTCCCCGACCTGCGCGTGATCCTTGTCACCGCCCCCGATACCGTGCTGGCCGCCCGTCTGGCACAGCGTGGCCGCGAAACGGTAGATGACATCACCGCCCGTCTTGCCCGCGCCCGTTTCGCCCTGCCCCCGGGCGTCACGGCCACCACTGTGCTCAATGACAGAACCCCCGCCATCGGCATCACCCGGCTTCTGGCTGCTCTTCAGCCCGTCAGCGCGTAACGGTTCAGCAGATGAAAACACCCCGCCGCATCCTCGCCAAACAGGCACAGGTCCTCAATGACAAAGGGTTCGGGCAACACCGGTGCGAAATGCGGGCCCACCGTGGCCGCCACAGCGCGCGCATCGTCCTCGGGCAAACGACCCGTCAATGTCAGATGGAACTGAAACGCGTCCAGAACATAGGGATAGCCATAGATTCCCAGCAATTCTTTTTGCCGCGCAGTCAAGGTTTCGGGCCTCCGCCGCGCAACCTCGGCTTCCGTCAAATCCGCGCGCAGACCATTGGTCATCACCACCACTTCAGCAGCCAAGCCATTTATGTCACTCATATCTCCGCACGGGATCAGCGCCAGAAACCCATCAAGGTTCACCAGTTGCAGCCCCGCACACCGCGCCGGGGCCAACCGGGAGGCCAGCGCAGCCACGCAGGCCTGCACCGCGCCCAGATCCACCCCGGGGCCCAGTCGGAATGGCGCGCGCAAGGTGCCGTGAAACCCGTA
>JANNNF010000102.1:0-3290 GCA_031398405.1 Rhodobacterales bacterium
GCGGGCTGGGTCAGCGCCTCTAGCGTCGATTTGGTATCATAGCTCCACCGTTCCGCCCCGGTGGCCGGATCCAGCGCCAAGATGCGGTAGAACGGCGTGCCAAGATACAGCGTTTCATTGGCGTAGATCGGTGTCGCGGACCACACCGTGGCAGGGACATCTCCCGACCCGTCAGACACATCGCCAGTCCTTACCTCCCATGCCCGTTCCAACGCAGATACATTTTCCGGGGTCAGCGTGGCGGCATCTGAGAATTTCGTGGCGGACAGATCGCCATTGAACGTGCCCCAGACCGGCTGGTCCGCAAATGCAGGTGCTGTTGCAACCAAAGCAATGGTCATCAGATACGCGGTTGATTTCATGTAGATGTCTTTCGCTCGTCTGTCGCGGTGCAGATCAGCAACGTCAGAAGCGACACGACCATCGTTGCAAGAACAACCGCCTGCATCAGAAACCACGCGGCCAAACCTGTCAGAACCGCGAACAGCGCCGCGAGGCCCACTAAAACACCTCGTGTATGTGCGGGAACCCTGCCGGTCACAAGCAGCCCAACCACCAATGTAACCGCTATCGTCCCGAGCAAAGCCAAAAAAGAACCGAGCGTCCCATCTATCCCGGTATCGGGCAGCAACGCAGCAGCCGCTGCAAAACACATACCAACAATCCCAGAGAGAAGCGAAATGGTCAGGAGCATTCGGGGGCCTCCAGCTGGGACTACCCCACCAACGCCCAAAGACAGTAAGCGTTCCTTGCCATGACCAGGGAAAAGTTCCCCGGGCAGAGTCATCTGGACCGACCGCCTCTGCGGAACTTTGGGGATCAAGGTGCCCCATGGCACCGCCCTATAGAAAGGAATGGGTCATACCCGCCAAATCCAAAGCCCAGCAAATGGCGACTGGTTCCGCGCTGTCGGCCAAACGCGGTGAGACTAAAGTATTCGCGTTGAAAGGTACTCCGGAGGAGATTGCCAAAACCATGACTGAGCCGAAGCTTGATGACTTGGCGTCCACTGGTCACAAGGGCTTGCCTGATCGGAAAGAAGACTGAGCCTGCTGTGCGCCGACCGCTTCGTTTGTCACCCGGTCCTCCGTTGGTTCATGAACGGGCAGAGCCGATGGTGTGTTGGCGCGTGGGACGATCCGCTGACGTTGGCGCACGATAGTCGAGCCCGAGGTCAGCTAGACCACCAGCCCCGGCGAGGCTATGCAAAGTGAGGGCTGCTTGACGCAGGCCTGATACCGCGTCGGCCGAGTATCCTGAAAGCCGCCGGCTGCATTTGCGGCGTCTGCCCTGTGCAAACGCAGGTAACTGAAATATCAGGCAACCGTCTCGACGGGCGAGTTTGGCCCAAAAACGCAGACGACCTACGGAACCAGCACTGGCTTCAAGGATTTGCAAACAAAGGGAACTCACCCCCAAGGGCCCATGCAAGGCAAAGAGCTGGGCCCAATCCTGCCGCGACTTCGCCGGATTGTTGCGGCAATCCCCCCGAGAGTGAGGGGTTGGATAAATTTGCAGTATCGGACGCCAATAGTATATCCTCCACCGCATGACCGAAACGCACCCGAAACCACCGTCAGACCCGCAAAAGGGCGCCGATCCCAATGACAAGGGTACGCCTGATGATGATGGTGGCATTGCCCTGCCCTCGCATGTCGCGGGGTCCGGCGGGCTGGACCGGTTGGTGGAAACCGCGCAGGGCTATGCCCGTGCTGCTGCTTCCGAAAATACCCTCAAAGCCTATGCGCGGGACTGGTCCCACTTCTCGCGCTGGTGCCGGATGCGCGGGGCGGGGCCGCTGCCCCCGTCGGCTCAGGTGATCGGGCTCTACATCGCCGATCTGGCGGCACCTCCGGTGCCCCGAAAGACCCCTGCCCTGTCGGTCGCCTCGATCGAGCGCCGCCTCTCTGGCCTGGTCTGGGGCTATGCGCAACGCGGCGAAAGGCTGGACCGCAAGGATCGCCACATCGCCACGGTTCTTGCCGGCATCCGGCGCAAGCATGCCCGCCCCCCCGTGCAGAAAGAGGCGATCCTGCCGGACGACCTGCGCGCCATGCTCGCCACCCTACCCCATGATCTGCGGGGCTTGCGCGACCGCGCCATCCTGCTGATCGGCTTTGCGGGCGGGCTGCGCCGGTCTGAAATCGTAAGCCTCGACCACGGCCGCGACGACACCCCCGACAGTGGCGGCTGGATCGAGATGCTGGACGGCGGCACCCTGATCACCCTGCGCGGCAAAACCGGCTGGCGCGAGGTGGAAATCGGCCGCGGCAGCAGCGCGCAGACCTGCCCGGTACAGGCGCTGACCCAGTGGCTGCATTTCGCCCGCATCGACTTCGGACCCGTTTTCGTGGCTGTTGCGCGTGACGGGGTGACGGCGACACAAGACAGGCTGTCTGACAAACACGTCGCCCGCCTGATCAAACAGACCGTAAACGATGCCGGATTGCGCCCCGACCTGTCGCTGGCAGAACGATTGAGTCTTTACTCTGGCCACTCCTTGCGCGCAGGCCTTGCGAGCAGTGCGGAAGTAGACGAGCGTTACGTCCAAAAGCAACTCGGCCATGCCTCAGCCGAGATGACCCGCCGCTATCAGCGCCGGCGCGACAGATTTCGCGTGAACCTGACCAAGGCCTCGGGGCTGTAGAAGGCACCTGCACAGACTGATCAGATGCTGGCGCGGCGATACTGTTCGTCCCGTTCTTCAAAGCGGCCCGGACAAAACGCTTTTGCCCGCTTCATGCGGCGAAGTCCGCTTCAAACCACTTTCTTCTGGCTGGAGTTCACCTCAAGGCCGCAGCCGGTCCAATCCTGATCGCCGTAAATGTCCGGTGTGGCTCGCCGCATCTCGCGGTACCAATCGACCACGTCGACCATGGCGTTTTCGCCACGGGAATAGGCCTCCACCAACTCCGTCATCCGGGCTGGCCCGAACGACGGGTAGTGCCCGCCGTGAAAGATCTCTGCGCCAAGGCTTTGCAGGCGACCAAGGGTGCGACGCAGGACGGCGGGGTCCGAATGGTAAAGACTGTCCAGCAGCTCGCCATCATAAAGGGCATCACCAGAGAAAACAGTTCGCGTCTGTGGGTCCCACAAAGAGATTGACCCGGGCGAATGCCCCGGGGTGTGCAGGATCTGAAAGGAGCAGTCCCCAAGGTCCAATATATCGCCCTCGTCCAGATAGCCGGTCAGCGGTGCCGGGGTGATCCGGAAGGTCGAAGGATCGAAGTTCGGATGTGCGCGCGGATCAACAATCTCAATCTCAGCCCATGCGCCCGAATAGACTACAG
>JANNNF010000127.1:0-1943 GCA_031398405.1 Rhodobacterales bacterium
GGGGTGACGTTATCCGCCGCCTCCCCTTCGATGGCTGCCAGCACTTTGGTTCCATCCGGCGTGAAGGTAATCATGTCGGGGACGGCACCGACAGTCACGCTGCCCAGCACGGTTCCAAAGCTATCGAGGCCCGCGCCAAACGCGAGATGGGGTCAGAGGATTTCAGCTATATGCTGGAGGCCCGCCCGGGGGCATATCTGTTCATGGGTATCGGTCCGGCGGCGGGATTGCACCACGCGGCCTATGATTTCAACGACGATGCCGCCCCCGTGGGAGCCAGTTTCTTTGCCCGTCTGGTCGAACGCGCGCAGCCCGTGGCATAGGCTGGCGTCAAAGGGCTTGAGTTTTACGCAGGGGCGGTGCTTGCTGGCATCGCCCCTTGTCGTGATCGGACCCCATCATGCGTCTTGCCTTGCTGTGCCTGTGTCTGTTCGCCAGCCCTGTGAGGGCGCAAGATTACCTCGCGTTTCAGTCGCCGTCCGGCAACATCCATTGTGCGATCTTTGCAGGCGAAGACGCTCAGGCCCGCTGTGATATTCAGGACTTCACCCCCAGCTTCACCCGGCGGCCCGCCGATTGCGATCTGGATTGGGGCTATGCCTTTGTCGTCGGCCCGTATGGTCGTGCGGGCGTTGCCTGCGCCGGGGATACGGTGATCGACGATGCTGCGCGGGTACTGCAATATGGGCGCGAGGTGTCGCTGGATGGCATGACCTGCACGTCATTGAAAACCGGGATGGTCTGTTTGAATGAAGATGGTCACGGCTTTCAGATTGCCAAGCGCAAACAGGAATTGTTCTGAACCGCTGATTTGATCAAACTTGACAAGGCGTCGCTGTGCAGGCCATTTAGACCCGCCCGGATCCGCGACGTCTCCGGCGACCAAAACGACGGCGCAGACCAGATCCCAGAGATATATCATGGCCCTAGAAGACGCCAAATCACAGGTAGACACTGCCTTTACCCGTCCCGGCCTGCGCGGCTACGCGTTTGAGAACGCATTTGGTGGGGCGACGTCTTTCCTGCGCCGCAGCTATACCAAAGACCTGACCGGGGTGGACCTTGCCATAACCGGTGTGCCGTTTGATCAGGCCGTGACTCACCGCGCTGGCACCCGTTTCGGCCCCCGCGCGATCCGTGAGGCATCCAGTCTGATGCCGTATGACCCGCCCTACGGCTGGCCTACCAACCCGTTGGAGGATATGGCCATCGTCGATTACGGCGACGTGGCGTTCGACTATGCAAAGGTCAGCGATTTTCCCGAAACGCTGACTGCCCATATCCGCACCATCCTCGCCGCAGGGGCGGGGACCATCACTCTTGGCGGCGATCACTATATCACTTTCCCGATCCTGAAAGCCTATGCCGAAAAGTATGGCCCCTTGGGCGTGATCCATTTCGACGCTCATTCCGACCTGTGGCCCGATGATGACCTGACCCGCATTGACCATGGCACCATGCTTTATAAAGCGGTGAAAACCGGGCTGGTGGACCCGAAACGGTCGGTGCAGATTGGCATCCGCACCACCACCGAAGACTATCTTGGCGTTCACGTCATTGACGCGCGCGAGGTGCATGAAAAAGGCGTGGCGGCAGCAGTGGCCAAGGCGAAAGAAATCGTCGGCACCCAGCCCACGTATGTGACATTTGACATTGACTGCCTCGATCCGTCAGCAGCCCCTGGCACCGGCACCCCGGTCTGGGGCGGCTTGCATAGCTGGCAGGCCGCGGCGTGTTTGCGGGATCTGGCCGGCATCAACATGGTGGGCGGCGATATCGTCGAAGTCTCGCCCCCCTATGACACCACCGGGGCCACCGCGATTGCAGGTGCCCATGTGGCGTATGAGCTGATTTGCCTTTACCACTGGGCCAAAACCCGCGCCAAATAGCGCGATGAAACAGGCGGTCAGAACCATGTCTTTCGCCCTTGCCTTCGCAATCAT